>NZ_NOLK01000165.1:0-17808 GCF_002245985.1 Nostoc sp. 'Peltigera membranacea cyanobiont' 232 | reverse complement strand
CGGTATTTCATTCACTCTCAACCGTTTTATTGGCCCTGGTCGTTTGGGGTTACAGTCTATGACTTACCACCCACCAGCACCAGAGGGCGCTACTCAAATCGGTGGCAGCAGTAATTTGAGTTAAAGTAGCAGCAATCAGACCAAAAACTAAGCTGTTCCACATCTAAATTGCACAAATGCTAAATTAGATATATTCGAGTAAAAGCGTGCTACTATGCCTGCTAAAGGTTTTCTGACTCAATCTCAAAAAGACAATTTACAAAAAGCCTTAAAAGAAAGCGATCGCTCTCAACTGACACAGAAAATCTTGATGCTACTCCTGCAGCATTTTGACCAAACCGGTGCGCGTGTTGCTGGAGTCAACCATACAACGAATGTAATTTGTAACCCTTTATATACAATCTATCAGACGACACGAAACAAAGACCGTTTGAGCGTGTTAAAGGTATTTCAAAATACAACTGGGCTTGAGTTTATGCAAAACTTGCTAACGGATGAATTATTAGAGAATTTTCACTTACCAACAAAGTGGATTAATCAACTCAAGTTATTACCTCAGCAAAAGTTAAGTCCATTTGTTGCTTGCCATCAAAAGATTCTAGATGACTTTTTGGCATACCGCACGCGATAGCTGCCTTTATCCTTTATTTAGTATCTATGTACTATATTTAGATGCGTTTGCCCTGGGGAGCAACGCGAAAAAGTGAGATCCTTGTGAAATAGACTGTTCCTTGAGCAGGGGGAGTAAAGAGACAAATAAGCGTATTTTTTACATCTAATTCCTCAAAAATGAGCCAACGGTAAGTAACTTGTTAAGATGATGTTGACTCATTTTGAATGAGTCAAAGCAAACCATCACTGACCACCATTAGAAGCATGAAGCATCTGTCAGACTACAACTTCTTTGACCCAGAACTGCTTGTGTGCCCTTATGAATAATGTGGCGAGTTGTGACGGAAGATACAAAACTAAGAGATGTTGATCTCAAAGCTGGGTCTTTAGTGATGCTCCGCTTCGATGCTGCTAACCGCGACTCCATAAAATTTATTGAGGGTGAGCGTTTCGATGTGCGCCGCCAGAATGCCAGCAACCACCTATCTTTTGGTCATGGGATTCATTTTTGTTTGAGCGCTATGCTTGCTCGAAAGGAAATGCAGATCGCATATCAGCGTTTGCTAATACGGTTGAAGGACATTCGCTTGGCACAAGAAGGATATCAGTACTTACCGAACGTACTCATGCGGACACTGAAGCACCTTTATATTGAGTTTGACAAGGTATCATGATCGCATCGCACTTTCATGAAGGTAGCTATGATGAACTTTTCATTGAAAGCGGCGGGAAACTCCATCCCGCAAGTGGCGTGGAGTTTTTCATATATCTGGTTAAAACAGCATCGGATGATTATTGGAGCAATGCTATTTGCAATTGCGATCGCAGGCTGTAATAACTCTGCCAAATCACAACAACCTGCTGCGAATACTCCATCGGTTGCAAATCTCATTGCGTCCAGTCCAACCCCAGCACCAGCCTTGACCAACCACGCATCGCTTTTGGGGGAGTAGCACCAGCCCTTTCAACGCGTACAAATGAACTATCTCCTCTTGTGGGTAATTCAAGTTGTAAATTGCTAGAAAAAAAGTATTTTTTAGGAATTACAACTGTTCAAAAAATGAATGATATGAACTTATATATTAATTTATCGAAATTGAGTGAGTTTAATTATGAATTAAGAGGTTTTAGTACCTAAAATCATGACTTATTACAAAAAATAAACAAGAAGATATCTCTAGCCGTACCAATTTTCTACGTCAGGTAAGCCAGTGTATTTAATCAGCTTTTTGGTCGAGATTAACTGCGTTTTTTCTGTTGATTGTACTCCTCTAAAAGGCGATTTGTTGAAATATGCCCTTTTTTCCTATCATAAATTACTGGAACTTTCGGTTTTTTTGCTCCTCTAGTAGCTTTTAAAAACTTTTTTAGATGAACACCGGGAGATAATTTCTGTAGGAGTTGTGCGATTTTATCTGTTGAAAAACTTTGGAATATCTCCCACTCCGAAGTGGGAATCGCAATCATCATCCCTCTATATGTGCCTTGAATCTCATCAACTAAATAAAAATTAGATAAGCCAGCTTCGATTTTCTCTACTCCATGTACACCCCCTAAAGCTCCTCTTAAAGTTGCAAGTATGTTGTAGGCAACTAATGCCATTGAAAATGAAAATAAAGCTGCTTTCGGATAAGCTAGAGTCTGAATCTCTCCGTTAAAATTCTTAGTTACTGTTTGGAACAAGCTTTCTAAAGTCCACCGATTACGATATATTTCAGCTATTTTTGCTGCTGATATAGATTCCGGTAAATTGCTGAAAATCCCGATTTCCCATTCTTTATCTCGCGTTGGTGTGAATAACTTTAATACAATACGTCTTAATGTTAAGGTTTTTCCTTCGTAATTTATTTCTACTTTTTGTTCAAATAATTCACCTGTTTCTGTTAATCCTATTTTTTTTAACTCTTCTAGTTCTTTAAATCCCATCCCTTTATGTTGTCTAATTACGAAAAATGCTTCTTTCTCTTGAATGGTAAATAAAAATTTTAATGTACAAAAATTTCTGTCTCCACACCATAAATCTTTTGCTTCTACTTTCTTTAATACTGAATCAAATTCGGAACGTTCTTGTGCATGACCATCTTCAAGTAGAAAAATATCTGTAACTAATTTTGACAGTGGTTCGAGTACTACTATCGCTTTTCCTAGGGACTTTCAGCTATTTCTTTACTAGTACATTTGTTCGCATTGAAAGGGCTGGGTTTAAGTCCCCAGCAATATAGGCAGCGCGAATTGAAGCCTCAGCTAAATCCCCGTCACAAAACGTAATTGCGTTAGCGCAGCGTTAGCGACGTAGGAGCGTCATGGGCGAAAAAGCGAATTGCGAATTGGTTTAAGGCTCTTTATTTTGAGGTGTGATTAAAATTGGTTGTAAATACAGATAAAATATTATTAATAACTTCAAATTAATTCTTAATAACCCAAATTGAATGACTCGATTTGTACATGACGAATTCGCCAAAGATTATCTTGAAGAACTTTTAAAACCTTATGGGGAAGTAAAGTCATCATCAAAAATATCAGGAGAGATCAAAGAAATTGATGTGCTATTTACTCCTTTAGCACAGCAAACCTCTAATTTAGAAGTGCTAGGGCTACTTGGAAGATTTGCCGAATTTCCGGCAATATTAGAACCATTTCGTAATGCAGCCTCTAGTGATGAAATTTGTGATTGTATTCAAAAATTATTAGAAGTAAAAGCTGGATTACGACGAGACGCTAAAGCGAATAAAACCAGACTCCAAGAGTCAGATATTCCGAAACTATGGGTTCTCAGTCCAACTGCATCCCCAGCAATACTATCGAGCTTTAATGTTAATCAGAAATCGGGGTGGTTGCCAGGAGTATACTTTTTAGGTGATGCTCTACGGACAGCAATTGTAGCCATACACCAACTACCACAAACACCAGAAACGTTATGGTTGAGAATTCTTGGCAGGGGGAGCGTGCAGTCACAGGCGATTGTGGAATTATCAAAGCTACCATTGAATCACCCATACAAGCAAGCAACGCTAGAATTAGTTTACAACCTGCGCCAGAATTTAAGAATCAATCAAAATTTAGAATCAGATGACAGGGAGTTAATTATGCGATTAGAGCCACTTTATCAGCAAGACCGTGAAAGAGCCAAACAAGAAGGACAACAGGATTTAATTATACGTCAACTAAATCGTCGTCTTGGTGAAATTGATGCATCGTTGATTGAAGGAGTTCTGCAATTATCTGTTGAGCAATTGTCTATTTTAGGAGAGGCGTTATTAGATTTTTCTGTAGTGGCGGATTTAGAAGCTTGGTTAAATCAGCAAGCCGGATAACAACATGACCGAACAATTCGCAATTCGCAGTTCGCAATTCGCTTTTCCCGACGTAATTGGTAATTGATTCATTTAGGGTACAAGCCCCTAATTTCAATTATGAAAAGAAACAAAACACGTAGTATCAATATTCAACGGAACGCATTCATGCGTGGGGTATTATTAATTGTGAATGGGCGAAAAAGCGAATTGCGAATTGGAATGACCCAGATATCCATTCCATAGAGCATGGTAGTATTTGGAGGTGTAAATCGAGGCATTTAAAATGGCAATAGAAGTGTTCCCATCATCATTTTATTGCGACTGTGGACATAAATCGTATTTCTTTGAGAATACTGTCTCTGAGATGGAAAAAATGAGCAGAACAAAACTTGTCACTTTAAACGACTCAGAAGAGAACGAACACACAATTGTTTTTTTCAATGGCTTGGCAATAGAGATTATTTACTCCAAACTGGGAAAGTGTAAAATAACCGACTCACAATAACAGTTTTTAGGGAACAGTGAACTACTTTGGCCTACACCGCCAGCAACCAATCGCACACCACAGACCTACACCCGTCAGCAAAGTTAACCCAAACCTGCCACTGCCCCAGGTATGCATTCCAGTAAGGCTCCCCATCAGCAATTCCAACAGCCTCACCAAGTTGGGAAACCATCTGTTGGTAGAACTGTCCAACACTGCCGAGTCCTTGGCGCAGCTTCAGGTGTAACCCCTTCCATCCAAGGACTTCAGGATCTTCCTGAGTAAATGTTTGGGGAATGTCAAGAGATTCCGTGTCAATACCTGGTGTTTGTAATTCTATATTATTCGTGACTGACACAGACTCACTTTGAAATAATTCATCTCGATTTAACCACTGCCCAAAAATCGAATCACGCTGATCATCAGGGGCAACGAATTTATAAACGCACTCCCGATTTTCACGCTTACCCAACCGACCGACGTAATCGAGTTTCAAATCAATCTTGGCAAGTAACTTCTGTGCGATCGCTATGGAAGTAAGTTTTTCTGAGATAGTCACGTGAAGATAATTTTTGATAACATACCGATGCTTTAGTGCCAGTGCTTTAAATTCCTGCATCGCCTTGTCAGAAGAACGCAACTGCTCCCCAGGCGTGAGCAACTGCAACAGATTCAGTTCTTCTAACAAAAGTACAGCCGGCAACATTTGCCCCTTGTTAAAATCTGGTTTCCAAATCGAATTCTCCCCTAATTCCAACTGCGCTTTTGCTCTTTTGGCATCACGGTTCGTCAGAAATTCTCGCCCTACAGTCAAATAATAGTGCATTCTCAGTTGAGGATACCACCCATCGTCATCTTTCTCGACCAACTCAGGGGTTACGTCAATTTCGTAGCGACGGGACAATTCAGCCTTGCGCTGCTGGTGTCGTTCGGTTTTTGTTTTCGCCCTTTTGTCAAGGAGCTTCTTGAGTTCAGCCCCAGAGAGTTCAACAGAATTAGCGATGCCAAAGGCGGGCTACGCCTGACACTCAGCATTATACAATTCCTGACTAGCCGCTTTAACCAACTCGATTTTTTGAGGCAGAAGCAGTAATGTCTGCGAGCGCGAATTTTTTGGTTACAGATGCTATACCAATTGGTAATAGCCTTTAGCAAGAGGAAAAGACGACGCATTGATAGTGCATAAACCAAAATATTTTTACGTAAATTTATCAGTAAATAATGTGAAGAATATGCAAAGATGTGTCTGGAAGCAAAGACATCTAAGTAAATACGATAGTATATGGTCAGTGTTAGGTTATTGAGATGTTCTGTATTCTCAAATTAAACATTTACGCATAATTGCCCACAAGGAGAGTATAAAACTATATTTACAAGCCAGAGTTAACTATTGACTATTTTCTCTTCTGGTAGGATTTAGGCACTGGTAAAAAACTAAATATGAAGGCTGGATTTTTGATGCTTGTTCTTGTGCCTGAAAACAGCACTATAGTGGTGTGCAGTTCAGTGAGATACAAAAACTTTGCTGAAATGATTTGACAGTAAGGACTTTGATGTTCTCATACAATCGATAACCGCTAGAACGCGACTTAAACATTTTTGAGGCAGAAACAAGCTTAAAACCCATGCAAGGCAAGGAAAATACACATCTGCATACAGGTTTTAGGCTCTTTTCTGGCTACTTTTTGTTTAAGTCCCACTAACAGCTCTCTTCAAAACTGAAATTACTGAAAAAATCGATTGAGGTAGGTAAAAGTTATGGCAAATATCATTGGAACCACGAGTAACGATACCCTATTCGCCAATAGCAACGACATCTTGACTGGTGGAGGTGGTAACAACACTTACAACTTCAGCTACGATAGTAAATATACTATCACCGATTTTGGTGGAGTTGGTAAAGGTGTAAACCCCTCAGCAGCAGTCATTGCCGAAGTAGACACCCTAAATTTCGATGGGGATGGCTTTACTGCTCGAAATCTAGTGCTGACCCAGAATGGCAGCAATCTAGAAATCACCTTTGACGCGCAGGATAGTCCCAAAATCATCCTGCAAAACTTTGCTTTAGAAAACCTGGATAACCTAAGCTTATCTACAGGAGCCACTGTAGACTTGCACAATATCGTGTTTGATGGGCAAACTACCATTACTGACAGCTTTGATGTCTTCAATGCCAACTCCACTCAAAGCACTATCTTCAACTTGAACACAGTCACCTTCCTTAACGACCTGAACAATAATGTTAACGGCTTTGATAACTCAGATGATGTCATCAATGGTCAGGGGGGTGATGATCTTATTGACGGCAAAAGTGGCAATGATTTACTGCGAGGTGGTGCAGGTAATAATACTTTGATAGGTGGTGTGGGCAATGATGTCTTGAATGTTGAATATTCAACAGGCAACAACATCCTCAACGGTGGCAGTGGTGACGATTACTTGGATGCTGAGGCAACATCCGGTAATAACCTGCTATTTGGTGGTGATGGCAATGATACTCTCTCCACCTCTTACGTTTCTCAAAACTCTTATAATTCTACAGCCTCATCAGGCAATAACACCCTCAACGGTGGCGCTGGTGACGATTACTTGGATGCTGAGTCTCCACAAGGTAATAACCTGCTATCTGGTGGCGATGGCAATGATACTCTCTCTACTTCTGGTGTTTTTACTTATAGAGCAGCTCCTAATTTTGTCTCATCAGGGAATAACACCCTCAACGGTGGCGCTGGTAACGATTACTTGATGGCTAAGGGTTCATCAGGTAATAACCTGCTATCTGGTGGCGATGGCAATGATTATCTTGATATCTCTAGTATTCCCACTTACTACGATGGTATATTATTGTCTTCAGGCAATAATACTCTCAATGGTGGTGCTGGTGACGATACCTTGAGGGCTGAGGATTCAACAGGAAATAACTTCCTCTTTGGAGACGATGGCAATGATTCCTTCTATCTAAATTTAGAGAATCAAACGGTAGATGGGGGTAAGGGTGACGATTTGTTGTCTGTTGATTACAGTTATTACAGCGCTGCTACAGAAGGGATTACAACAACTTACAATGCCACTACTAACACTGGCTCAATTAGGTCAGGTACGAATCAAGTTAATTATAAGAATATCGAACGATTAAATATCTTAGGTACAGATTACAATGACAACATTGTGGGGAACAGTGGCAACGATACCCTCTCCACGGGCAATAGTGGCAATGATACCATAGATGGGGGTGAGGGTGACGATGTACTGTTGGTCAACTACAACGGTAGTGCGGCGATCGCAACAACTTACAATGCCACTACTAACACTGGCTCAATTAGGTCGGGTACGAATCAGGTTAATTACAAAAATATCGAACGATTAAATATCTTAGGTACAGATTACAATGACAACATTGTGGGGAACAGTGGCAACGATACTCTCTCCGGGGGCGTTGGTAATGATACTCTAACTGGTGGCGCTGGTAATGATGAATTTGTTTACAACAACGATATTTACTACAACAAAAATACTGATACTATTACCGATTTTGGTGGTGTGGGTAAAGGCTCAAATCCCTCAGCAACGGTCATTGCCTCTGTAGACACCTTGCAATTTACAAGTGATGGATTCACGGCTCAAAATCTGCAATTAACTCAAAATGGCAACAACTTAGAAATCACTTTTGAAAATCTCGCTAATAGCAAAGTCATTCTGCAAAACTTCAAATTAGAAAACCTGGATAATTTACCAGCAACTTCTTCACGACCTGCTATTGGCAATATCCTCTTTTCTGGTCAAACTAGTGTCACTGACAGTTTTGATGTGTTTGATGCAAACTCTACTCAAACGAACCTGTTCAATAAGAACACTGTTACTTTCCTGAATGACCTCGATAACAATATTACAGGTTTTGACAACTCTAATGATGTCATCAATGGTCAAGGGGGTAATGACATCATCGACGGATTGAGTGGTGATGACATCATTAGAGGTGGTGCAGGCAATGATACTCTGATTGGTGGTGCAGGCAATGATACTCTGATTGGCGGTGCAGGCAATAATATCCTTGACGGAGATGCCGATGACGATATTTTGAATATTAGCGGTTCAATAGGTAATAACACACTACTTGGAGGTGCTGATGATGATCGCTTGAGTGCTAACGCTTCAACAGGCGATAATCTGCTCTCTGGGGGTGATGGCAATGATTCTCTTGACATCTCTGGCAGCTACATCAACAGATTTAGTAGCGACTCCTCCGACTCTCGCTCCACAGGTAATAACACACTACTTGGAGGTGCAGGTAACGATACCTTGAATGGTAGCGGTTCAACAGGCGATAATCTGCTCTCTGGAGGCGATGGAAATGATTCTCTTAACATCTCTGGCTACTACTACTACTCTTCTTCCTTTAACTACTCCGAAGATTCTCGCTCTACAGGTAATAACACACTACTTGGAGGTGCAGGTAACGATACCTTGTCTGGTAGCGGTTCAACAGGCAATAATCTGCTCTCTGGGGGCGATGGCAATGATTATCTTGACATCTCTGGCAGCGACCCTACTCTTTCCATAGTCAATAATACCCTCAACGGTGGCGCTGGTGACGATACCTTGGATGCTACCAATGCAAAAGGTAATAACCTCCTTTCTGGAGGTGATGGCAATGATTCCTTCAATTTAGGCATCACATCCTCAGGTGATGTCCCCTCTGATTTAGCGACTCAAACAGTAAATGGGGGTAATGGTAACGATTTGTTATCCATGTATTACTTTAATGCTACAACAGGGATTACTTCGACTTTTAATGCTACTACTAACACTGGATCGGTTACGGCAGATACGTATCTAGTTAATTACAACAATGTCGAAAGATTAAATATCATCGGTACAGATTACAATGACTTGATTGTGGGGAGCAACGGCAATGATACCCTGACAGGTGGAAAGGGTAATGACAGCCTAATTGGAGGGAATGGGACTGATACCTTTGTTTTCTATAATTACAATGAAGGTGTTGACGATCTTTATGACTTTAACGCCACTAATGACTTGATTCAGATATCAGCTGTTTATTTTGCTGGCGGGTTATCATCAGGTTCACTTTCAGCTAATCAGTTTACCATCGGAACATCTGCAACAACAACCAATCAACGATTTATCTACAACAGCGCTACAGGTGGACTGTTCTTTGATCTTGATGGCAGTGCGTCTGGGTTTACTCAGGTAAAATTTGCACAATTATCTGCTGGATTGTCACTAACCGAAAACAATTTTGTGGTTGTTTAATCTTTATTGGCGCTCTAGAATC
The DNA here is from genome assembly GCF_002245985.1 of Nostoc sp. 'Peltigera membranacea cyanobiont' 232. Lineage (NCBI taxonomy): Bacteria > Bacillati > Cyanobacteriota > Cyanophyceae > Nostocales > Nostocaceae > Nostoc > Nostoc sp. 'Peltigera membranacea cyanobiont' 232. The sequence goes on along the minus strand of NZ_NOLK01000165.1, from coordinate 8,120 downwards.
ACCAACCGCTAGGGTTTGCGGGGTGTTATTTTTCGCATCTCGCAAACGATAGTGGCAATCGAATAGCACTTTCATAAAGGTAGCTTTCTTGCCAACTCACTCAAGGTGTGGACATCTCCAATTTTGATTCTGTGCCGAATAAATCAAACCATCTACTCACTCCACTGCGGGGCATCTGTCACCAATTGAGCTCAGATCCATTAGGACTGCCCTGAGTCCAAGCCGATGACGCATCAACCACGCGGTAGAATGATTGCTCCAGTCAGTGCAAATAGCTAATCGCTCCCGTTCCGATTTATCGCGTTCGGCAACAATAGCCGATGGTGGAATAAATTCTCGCCCCTGTTCATCAGTGACCATTTCAAGGGGTGCGGACAATATTGCTTCAAGTGCGACAATCTTTTTAATTAACCGCCCCCGTCATCTTGCTCAACCAGTTCCGGGGTTACGCTCATCCCGTAAGTATCCTGTATGCGGAACTTTTCACATTCCAAAACCTCCTCCGGCTTGAGATAATCCTGATGCTGCCTACTTGTGTAAGTCCTTCTATCAATATCTTTGGCATTCGCCACCTTGCGATAATGTTCTTCATCGATGGCAATACCCGCCGCTTTCATCCACCGCGAAGTCCCTTCATCACGGGGTATGAGTAGCATTCGCGCAGAAAACCGGGTTAATAGATATTACATGAGTAATACAAAGATTTTTAGAAGCTGAAACCCTTATTTTATCGTTGAGTAGTTACTCGATGATCAGTAAAAGTCAATGACCTTCATTATCGTCATAATCCTTACCTAATAAGGCTTTTAAGCTTAACCCGGTTTTCTGAGCCGATGATACTCATACCCCTACCTTGTGCTATACGACGGGGGGTTCTTGTTTCTCAAATCTATGTTTTGTGTTAATCAAATCTGGGTTTGGGGTTGAGCGCTTCTTTGTTTTTCAAAAGAGGCATTGCGCTCGTCTCCTCTCTTATAATTACTATATTACTACGCCCACCAGTGATTGTCAAGCATTTATTACTGGTGAGCGTAGTAGATAATTCTCTTAGCTGTTGTAATCTATGTTCCAAATAAGTGAAGTGATATCCCCATCTAAAGCAGCACAAAGTTTCTCTAGAATTTCTGTACTAACAGTCATCTGAGTTGGTTTTTTTGGTTTGTTAATAAAGACGTGAGGAGTCTCTAGCTGCTGAATATAAGCCACAGAAACTCCCACAGCATCAGATAGCTTTTGTCTACTATATCCAGCTTTTTCTCTAAGCTCCCTGAGTTTTTGGGCATTTTCTTCATTCCACCTAAACGCAGCGATGGGTGTTACATCTACTGTGATATTCATTTTTACTTTAATTTTATTTTCACTGCGCTCGCCAGTTGACATGATAATATTATTAATATACTGGTGTCAACCATAAGGCTACACCAAGCAAAGGTGAAAGTGATCGCTTGCCCATTAGCAATGCGATTATTTTAGCCTGCGTCAACTGGAGAAACACAACACCTGTTCAAAGACTCTTACGGTTAATTTCCTCAAGGCCAAGTGAAACTCACAAAGAATTCATTGCCGTAGAGATAAGAAACCGAAATTTAAAACTACTTAACTAGCTTTGAGAATCCAGGCAAGGTTTAAGAATGGCTCTCACCAGCAGTAATCATGGAAGGGCTTGAAAGTTGATATTGCTACCCTAATCTCTACCGACAAAAAGATTTATACAAACGACAAGAGGTTTAAGGTAAGTACAACCAACAGTAACGCAAGGAAAAAACAAATGAATCTACCTGCAACTGTTAGCACAAAACTCCAGAAAAGTGCGGCATTTATATTGCTTTCTCTAGCTTTAGTCGGTTTAGAAATTCCTTCTTCAACTGGACAAAGCCTGCCAAATAGCTCAACCAAATCGGCTCCGCTTGCTGATGGAACATATTTATACGGCGAAACTCCTAAACCTAATCAAATAGGGAAAGCCTACTTATTATTACAACGTCAACAAGGAAATATTGTCGGAGCTTTGTACTATCCTAATTCGGAGTTTAGTTGCTTTACAGGAAAACAGAATAACAACACAGTTTCTGCTAAATCACTTAGTTACAACAAAGCAAAAACTGAAAATATGAAAATTAACCTATCCAATTTTCATCAAATCAAACTTACTTATTAGCGCTAACGACCAACGCATCCTCTCAGTCTGCAAGCAAACATAGGACACCAAGCCTAAAACAGATTCCGTCGCTTCCCGAAGAGTGTCAAACAATTGTAGATTTGAGATTGACTGCACCCACAAGGGATGCAGCTTGAGGATTCGAGATTGATGATAGCGTAGCGTTAGCGACGTAGGAGCGTCTTTTAGATTTATTCCGCCCACAATATGCTGGGCTTGTACCAAAAACTTCAATCTGCAATCTGCAATTTTCAATCTCCAATCTTCTCGGTCAAACAAAAGAGAGTTGTTTGTTCCCTTGCTCACTTCTGTCTGCTAGAAAAGCGCAGAATACACTAAAATTTACTCATTTAGGCGGTAATTTTTCGGTTTTTAACTCAAACACTGCTGTAAAACAGTTTCTTTCGGGCTGCTAGAAAAAATCTTTCTTAATATTGTAGAAATTGCTAGAATTGGCTACTTGATATTCCTCTTGAAGGGTTGAAAAATCATGATGGCTCAAAACAATAGCAATGGCAATATCCCTCATACTTTGTGATTTTTCCAGTCTTTCTCCCAAATAAATCTGCCAATAAATTTCCACATCACTTTCAAGAACTGGCTTCTCAATTTCTGTAACAACACCATTCTGCTTTGGATGAATCGAGGAAGCACTGTACTTCCACTCATTTCTATCCTTGAGAATGATATCAGGCGAATCACCAATCTGTAATTGGAGATGTAACTCGTTTAGACGTAGCCCCTGATATATGTAAAACATTCTTGATACAAGCGCTTCCGGGGGGCGTGCAGCTACTTTCATTAGGATTGCTTCTTCGCTAAGAGAAGGTAGTAATAAATCAATATTGAGTACACCATTTTTCGGATAATTGTGTTCTAAACTTTCTAACACATCACTTGAAAATTGCCAGAGTTTCTGAAATTCCGGTTCTTCTTCTCTAACAATAATATTGCCGATTTGATGACCAGAAATGAACTCATCATTAGGTCGATACTGCTTGCAAGCAGCGAAATAACAAGGCTGACCGTTTTTTAGAACAACACTTGTATTGTATAACTGACCTCTAATGAATTCATTCATCTCATATTCGGAATCTGAATCTACATTGCTTTCACACCAAGCTTTCAAATCATCGACAGTATAGATTCTTCTGCTTTTTTCACTTCCGACTCTGATAACTGGTTTGATCAAAATGTGATTACCTAGTTCTTCTAGAACAAACTTTAAGTATGAAACCGGCTCTTTACGGTATTGGTCTTGAGCAAAAATCAGATACTTAGGCATCCGAATCAGGGAATTTTTGAGGGCAGATTTGAGGTAACTCTTATCAGTAAACTGCTGGATCATCGTTGGGCGATCGCCTAGCAGATTTAGAGCTTCACGCAACTGTGCAGCTAACAGTACTGAATACTCATCGTTGGTGACAATCCGGCAGTTATCATCTAATAGTTTATAGTCAGTCTTAATCTGTTGATAGGTTTGGAGCAGATTTTGTAAATTATAAGGTTCTACAATCTGCACAATATCCAAGTATTGATACTGGGAGGGTACAACCTCACTGAGTCCTCGCCTACTACAGAGTAAAACTAGATTTCTATTCTCTGAGCAGATATGTCTAAAATCAGTTTTGCTCAGAAACATATCATGTAGCATAAAGACAGTCTGCTTATTGCTATCTATCTTACTACTATGTAAAGTAACTGGATTTGCCTCTTCGCAGAGCATTTGTTGTACTAAGTGGACAATTTCTTGCGAACATCCCCATGACAACGTTACACCTGACCCTCCATGTCCATAATTATAAAATATGTGTGTGTTTAAAACTCTTTCCACACAAACATTTTCCGATGTTAATGGTCGTAAACCAGTCCTAACAGGCTCCTTCTCATCTAGGGGGAGTTCTTTTAATTCCGGTAGAAACTCTAAACAACCATCATACATCTGTCGAATAATTGAAACCTCAAGAGATAAGTCTGTACCCCATTGGTCTTGCTGCGTTAATCCTCCTAAGACCACCAAATCATCCCCTCTAGGAACTATAAAAATGATGTCTTGCTCATTTAAAGAAGATTCTTCATGGGAAATGCAATGAGCATCCTTCACAACTTTCCCTAGATTTTTAACCCTGACAAGTGCGCCCCTCACGGGATACATGGAACTATCCCCTGTAGTTGCTATTGAACCTAGCCCAGCACAATTAACAATTGCCCTTGCATTAAAACGGCTAAGTAGTTCCTGTTCGTTTTGAACTACATTGACAGTGATTTTCTCCGGGATAATCTCACATCCAATATCCTTTACATATTGAAGTAGCCAATTCATGTAAACATCGGTATTTGTCATCGGAGCCATGTGTTTATAAGCATCTTTTATCCCTCCTTGAAAATTCAAATCAATCGTTTTTTTGACAATATGTAAACCTCTTTCAAATCCATCAACTTTATCTTTCAACTCATTCATTTTGTTTAGATCAGCAGGTCGATTTTCCAAAACATCCTTAAAATAGAAATACCCATCCCTCAAATAAATCCCTGTTTTTTCTGAACCAAACTCTGTGTGTATTTTCTTGAATTTATTATAGGTAGTCATACACCAGTCTTTAGAGCGTTCCAGCGATCTCGGAGAGCCATGACGACCACAGACTGCTGGAGGCCATTCCCATAATGCACCTGCCACAATAGAGGTTAAATCTGGGGCAAAACGATCTGCAACAATCACAACATTAAAACCTGCCTCTCTTAGACATATAGCAGTTGTTAGACCACTGACTCCTGCTCCAATTACTAAAATGTTCGTATCATTTTTCGCTAATGGCTTGTTCATCAAAGGTTATCTCAATTTTTTGTACTACAAAATAAATGCATTCTCTTGCACATTACTAATATTAATTGGGACAGTTTTGGGCTGACGCAGCGTTAAGGAATTCTTAGCTTTTGACATTTGCTGCTACAAAAATTATTTCTCAATAGTTTTTGATTAAAAACTAAGTATAAGCAGTATTAATAATTCTGAAAATGAGTGACTATTTTTTAGTAATAGTCCAATGATGGATGAGTTTATTAGTACAATATTTAATAAAATTGTGACTAATTGAGCAACCTACTGGTTAGGCTTTAAAAGACTCGATAAGACTACGAACTTGTAAATTTCTTACTTACAGTATGTCTGGAAAGTAAGACAGTCTCCCAATACATCACTCATCACTCCAATCGCCTATATCAGCATCACTTTCGGCAATAAAAGAGAAAATCAATTTGGGAAGCGATGAACGACGAAGAATATAGCAAAAGAGAGAGGAGTTCGACTTCAACCTTCGACTAGCTTAAATCAACACATTGCACACTGAGTATATAAAAGTAGAAGGCGAAATATTGTTATTGGCAGACAAGGTGGAGCGAGGCTGTTAAAGCCAGATTAAACTAAGAGTATGATAATTGGTATTTTCGAGCAGATGACAGTTAATAATGGATTGATTCTTACGCTCTTTATTCTGATTATAACCCTGCTATCTCTTGGCTATGGTTTTGGTGTGAAAGCTCGACGTTTACCCTTTACGGCAGAAATTGGGTATAACCAGCAGCAATGGCAATTTCTGCGATGGTGGGTCAAATTAGCCTCCTTTGCTGGAGTTTTGTTACCGATGTGCTTGTTAGCTCTGGCTTGGAAACAACCATCTGCATGGGTATTTTGGGGAAGTTACCTGTTGATAGTCGCTGTACAACTCATATCTGAACGTGTTTTTAGTCGCTCCCTAGTGCCAAGTATTGTTGTACCTACTGGCTTTTTATACACAGCTTTTCGGTTGTGGCAACTGCTTAATGGACTCACACAATTAACATTTTCCTATTTGACATTATTGGGTTTTGGCGTTGTTGTCTTGTTTTGGGTTTCTAACTTAATAATGTTGATGGTGATGCCCATTCCAACAATCTTTAAAGGTTCGGAGTCAATTGAACAATCTTGATATTGATAAAACATTTTTACTGCCTAATTAAAAGCTGTGTTTCGTTGTAGTTATTTTTCGCACCCAATCCCATCTCCATCTCGGTCAAACCCATGAGGATCTGGTGGCAGCACTTTAAACCTTCGTTGGCTAATATTTCGGCAATCTAAGTCTGGTGAATTCTTTGGAATGCAAAAATCTGGGTAAGAGGGATCACAGTTATTCTGTTGTTGCGGTTGAATTGGCACTGATGTTGTCTTTTGGGTAGCTCTGTGGCGGAAGTCCCAAGGCATCACAGGATTAGCCTGACTCCAAAATGCTAAACGCTGTTGTTTGGCGGTGTTTTCACCCTGCAACAAACTATCTCTAGACTCTGGACAGCCTTTGAGATACTGACGATACACTACAGCCTGTCCCTCTTGCACCATACTCACGTTGACACTGCGATTACCAACAAACACCTCTGCAACTAAGCGCTTATATTTGTCAGTTTCAATAGCACGTAGGGTAATTCCTTGTCCCACTGGCAGCAATTGTTTAAGTCTTGCAGATGATTGTTGACCCCAAGGATTCTGTTTCATCTCCGGTGCATCAATGCAAGCGAGGCGGACTGTTACAGTTTTGTTACCAGTTTTCACCCGTATGGTGTCACCGTCACCTACGCTTACAACCGTAGCGGTAAGATTGTTGGCAAATACGGGTAACGACATTTGAGCTACAAGCAAAGCCGCAACACCAATCAAGCGAAGTTTAAAAATCATTTGTACTAAAAGTCACTCTTAACTTCTTTTAGGATTCCCAATTTCAGCCAAGCGATCGCTAGTTAACTCACAAATTATTTTTATGTTTTAAAGTAGAAAATAGTTTTATTGAAAGTGATTGTTAGTACCAATGAAAGTTTTAGGCTTATTCCTGCCAGTCTTGTTGCTGCTAGGCACGCCTTCAATGGCAGTTGAGTTCAAAGGGCAAAATATTGATGGTCAAAAGCTACCTGCTAGAGCTTACTATTATGCAACTGGTGGTCTTTACAAAGTTCAGGTCAGCTTTCACAACAAGCGGGCCACAATTTACTTTGATGACGGCAACCAAACAACTATACAGTTGAACCAACATGTAATTACTGACTCAAACAATATTGAAGGTTTTGGAAAAATAGGGCAATATCCTGTAAGTAGCACGTTCAGTGTTGGCTTGGTGTATGACAATAATTGGCTTGGCAGCAGTGATAGTCAATTGCAACAATCCAATGCACTAGATGGGTTGTGGAAAATTAGTTTGGAGTGAATACTCATCAATAATAATAAAAAATGTTTCTCACTTCTGATAGACTAACTTAAAAATATGTCCTCTGCTAGATTTGAAGTAACTACTTAATCAATAAAGTGAACTATAGATGTGAACACAATAAGTAATAAATGAAAGTTGGCATTCAAAATACAGTAGACATCCTGGAGCAAGTTCACCAATTAGAGTCCACAGTAGGTCTGAAAAATGAAGCCTGTCGCTCCAAATTTTTAATTCATCCCTACTTCACGTCAAAAGTTTTTTTGTTTTTGCATGGTTTCACAGCAGGCCCCTACCAGTTTGAGCCGCTCGGTCAAGCCTTCTTTAAAAAGGGACATAGGACATAACGTTCTAATTCCTTTACAGCCCGGTCATGGACGCTCAGGAAACTGGAGCCGTAAAAATCCCCCACCACTCCCAACAGATATTCAGATATATCAACAATTTCTTCTCAAATGGTTGCAGATTGCAAAAACACTAGGCCAACAAGTTGTAATTGGTGGATTGTCAACAGGTGGAACTTTAGCTGCTTGGTTAGCTTTAGAGCATCCCCAGGAGATTGACAGCACTTTATTATTTACCCCTTATTTAGCTAGCCGTTACTCACTATAGCGGTTTTCACTTGAGTGAGAGACAATTAAATGTACTATAGAGATTAAATAAGTAAAATTTGTCACCAATGAAAGCATACTCCATAGATTTGCGGCGGAAAATTACGGAAACTTATGAACGCG
>NZ_NOLK01000164.1:0-17810 GCF_002245985.1 Nostoc sp. 'Peltigera membranacea cyanobiont' 232 | reverse complement strand
CTCCCCCCTTCCTTGGATATTGATTCTGTAATACAACCCCTTCAACGGTTTGGTGTCCATCTGGGACTCGATCGTATTGTCAACTTATTGGCAAATCTCGGCAATCCTCATCACCAAATTCCGATAATTCATGTTGCTGGTACTAATGGCAAAGGTTCAGTCTGTGCCTATCTTTCTTCAGTACTTACTGAGGCTGGTTATCGCACAGGACGCTACACTTCACCGCATTTAGTCGATTGGACGGAACGTATTTGTTTAAATGAACAGCCAATTTCCTCAGAGGAATTGAGCCAATTATTAGAAAAAGTCCAAGCGGTTATTCGGGCTGGTGACGAGGAGATCCCCCCAACCCCCCTTGAGAAGGGGGACTATGTTTCCCAATTAAAAAGGGAGGATAAGGGGAATCAAACCTTTTCAGAGAAATATGGGAACCCGACTCAGTTTGAAGTAATTACGGCGGCTGCTTGGTTATATTTTGCCCAGCAACAAGTCGATGTGGCTGTGATAGAAGTCGGACTAGGAGGGCGTTTGGATGCTACAAATGTTTCCTTGGAACCCTTGGTTACTATCATCACTTCCATCAGCCGAGAACATTGGCAGCAACTTGGCCCCACGATCGCGGACATTGCTAGAGAAAAAGCAGGTATTCTCAAACCTGGATGTCCTGTTGTAGTTGGAGGATTGCCACCGGATGCAGAAGAAGTTGTGCGATCGCGTGCTTTAGAATTACAATGCCCAATTTTTACGCCTCAACCCGCCCGTCAAATCGCTACAGGATGGGCAGAATATCAAACACTTCAAAATTCTCAATTAATTAAATATCCTTTGCCATTAGCCGGACAAATTCAATTAGCGAATTCAGCTTTGGCAATAGCAGCTTTAGAAATTCTCCAACAACAAGGTTGGCAGATTTCTGAAGAAGCCATAATTAACGGCATGGCAAAAACTCAATGGCCAGGGCGGATGCAATGGGCCACCTGGAACAACCATAAAATATTACTTGATGGCGCTCATAATACAGCTGCTGCCCAAGTTCTTCGCCAGTATATTGATAGCTTAGACGCAGTTAACCCCAAGCCCGTCAACTGGGTTATAGGAATGTTTGCCGATAAAGATCATGCTGATATTTTTTCCGCCCTGTTGCGTCCAGGCGATCGCCTTTTTTTAGTGCCAATACCAGTAGAATCTTGGCCGGGTAGAACTTCCGCCGATCTACAGGAATTAGCAAACCTAGCTTATAGCCTTTGTCCCAAATTAAGCGATCGCCAAATCCATCCAGATTTATTCACAGCATTAGAAGCAGTTACCACAGACGATTTAATTATTGTATGTGGTTCTCTTTATCTAGTAGGCGATTTTTTACAAAAAACACGGAGTGGGGAATAAGAGAGAAGGAAGATTTTTCCCAATCCCCAATCCCCAATTCCCAATTCCCAATTCCCAATTCCCAATTCCCAATTCCCAAATTTATCTTTGATTCCACTCTTGCGCCGCATCTTCTACGGCTTTATCTACAGTCTTCTCCCCTAACATTGCTGCTTGTAGGTTCTCATAAATTGCCTTTTGCAGTTTGTTGAAATCCTTCAAATTAGGGGTTAATATTTCTGCCTGTTGCAGTTCTGTAGCACTCATAACTCGCGCTTTTTCTACTATTGAAGCATTAGTTGGAACATCTTTAAAGTAACTATCAGACAATGCCTTGACTGTAGAAGGTAAGACATTTGCAGCTTTAGCGAAAGCTAACTGATTTTCGTCATTGGTGACAAATAAAGCAAACTTCACAGCGCCATCTGGTTGTTTAGTGTCACGGGGAATAACTATGTTCATCACAGCGACATTTTTCTTGCCCGTGTCACCAGTCAATTGAGGGGCTATTCCGGTAGCTTGGGCGATTTTCGGGGCATTATTAGCGATCGTTTTTAGAAACTCTGGCCCAGAAGCTAGAAACACAGTCTCTCCAGATTGGTATAAATCAATCGCGTGGCGATGTCCTTGCGTTAAAGCCTCTTTAGGCAGTAACCCTTTTTTATACAAGTCCACCCAATACTGAAACGCTGCCTTACCTGGTGCTGAATTAAACGCCGCTTTCCCATCAGCATCTATTAGGGTAACTCCCATTTGCACAAAAGATTCCAGTACTTCACCAGAATCTTGCGGTACAAATGTCACAAAAAAAGCATATTTCCCTGTATTATCTTTAATTTGTTGCGCTGCTTGTGCTAATTCTCCGTAGGTTGCAGGGACTTTATTGATACCTGCCTGTTTTAATAAATCAGTGTTATAAATGGTTAACCGTGTGGTGAGATACCAGGGAATCCCAAAACTCTTGCCATTAAGCGTACAAGATTCCCAGATATTTGGTAGATAGGAGGAACGTATATCGTTTGAGACTTTTGCATCTAAATCTAACCAGGCATTTCGCCCTGCAAGTTGGGAAGCAAAACCCGGATTGAGGTTAACTACATCAGGTGGCGTTTTTGCTGAGACAGCTGTTAAAATTTTGTTCTCCATAGCCGCCCAAGGTACATCGACCCAGCTAATCTTTATACCTGGATTTTGCGATTCAAAATTCGCAATTAGGTTTTTGAAGTAGTCGGTAAATTGAGGTTGGAGTTGCATTGTCCAAAACTCAATAGTTGCTGCTCCTGAATTAACTTGTTTTGTATTTGTACTGACATTACTTGTACTGCAACTTACAATCCAACTGGTTAATAAGCCAAGCATTACAAAAGCAACAAGTTGTTTAAATTTTCGCAATTGAATCATTTTCCCAGTATTTTTACGCTTGATAGGTGTGAAAAGCTTAGACAGAATTGTCGAGATTATAGGCTAAATAAATTAATTAGCACCAAGTCCGTTTTTAGTATCATTTAAATTTTCAATTTAGCAGTCCAGCGGGCACAACTGTGGTAAAAAGCTTCAAAAGTCTGTTTGGCAAATCAAATAAAGGGGTCGGCATTGAACTTGCTCCCGAACGGGTCAATGTAGTTCAGCTACGCAAGCAGCGTCAAGGCATGAAACTAGAAACCTTTATATCGGTAGCAGTTCCCGAAGGTGTAGTTATCGATGGTCAAATCACCGACCCCGCAGCAATGGCGCAATTAATCCAGCAGGCGCTAGCTGAGAGCAAAATCAAAACTTCTCGTGTTGCTACTGGTGTACCAGGGCGAGATTCTATCGTTCGGATTATACCAGTACCAGCAGAGTTAGATGACAAAGAACTGCGAGAAATGGTACTCAACCATGAAGCAGGTTTATATTTACCCTATCCTCGTGAAGAGGCTGATGTAGATTATCAGAAACTTGGGTACTTTGTAGATGAAGATGGCATTGAAAAAGTACATGTACTCCTAGTTGCCACCCGCAAGGAGATTACGGATACCTATATCAGTACATTTGAGCAGGCAGGATTACAAATTGATGTTTTAGAAATTAACAGTTTTGCTCTTATTCGGACTATTCGCGAGCAATTGCGACAATTTGGGCCGCAAGAAGCAGCAGTACTAGTTGATATAGAGTTCGACAGTACAGAAATTGCCATCATCGTTAACGGAGTGCCGCAATTTTCGCGCACAGTTCCAATCGGAACTTATCAAATGCAAACAGCCTTAGCAAGGGCAATGAGTTTACCCACATCACGAGATATGGAACTGTTATATGGAATGATTATTCCTCCAACTCCCATAGACGGCGGGAAAACCGGCGTTACCGAACTCGATCCTGGTATGGCAGCCATATTAAGAGTATTGGGAGAACTAACGGATGAACTGCGCCGTTCCATCGATTTTTACCTCAATCAAAGTGAAAATTTGGAGGTAGCGCAGATTATATTAGCGGGCCCAGGAGGTGGACTCCAGCAGCTAGATGAATTCTTTACCCAACGACTGAGCTTGCCAACTACCCAAATAGATCCAATCGGCTCTTTATCCTTGGAAGTTGACACTGAGAAATATCCACAGGTGCAACGCTCTGGGTTGGCGATCGTACTTGGTCTAGGAATGCGGGAGGTGTAACAAAATGTATAGCCTAGATGTTAACTTTCTAAAAGATCGCCCAGCATATCAGAAAAAGCCTGAGAGAAAGGGAGGAATATCCCTAAACCTGCCTACAGGAAATTTGACACCAGTGTATATAGGAGTTGCTGTAGGTGTAGGTCTTCCAGCTTTATTGGGAGTTGCTTGGTGGTTATTACAAGGGAAGATTGTTGAATTAAATGGTCAAATTGCACAACTAGACCAGGAAAGCAAGCGGTTAGATACAGAAATAGGAAATCTTAACAAAATCAAAGCCGAGACGAGTGCAATTAAAGGGGAAACTCAAGCATTAGTCACTGTATTTGACCAGATTCGACCTTGGTCAGCAATGCTGCAAGATTTGCGCGATCGCATCCCAGCCGCAGTGCAAATCGAAACTATCAAGCAAACTCCACCCGTTGCAGTAACGGCAGGCCAGCCCCCAAACAATTCTGCTGGAGGATTAGAAATTACCGGATTGGCTCGTTCTTTTAACGATGTCAATGATTTCTTATTAAGCTTACAACAGTCTCGATTTTTGAAATCCACAGAAAGCAGAATTATAACGGCAGCCTTAGTGGATGCTCCTTTACCACCAGGTACGGGTCAACCTACTAATGGTGTAACAATTAAGCCGCCTCAAGTAGTTAAATACACTATTCAATCGACTATGAGCGATGTTCCAGCTTCGGAATTAATCCGAGAGTTGGAAAAAAAAGGCACAGTGGGGTTAGTGACTCGAATTCGTAGTATGCAACAAACAGGAGTCATTTCAAAATGACGCTGAGTGATGATTTAAATTTTGCCGAACATGGTGGGGAATTCAACTCGGAAACGCCAGCCCACCCCGTGGTATTTGGCATTGCCTTTACACCAAAAATCATTGGCATTTTGGTGGGGGTAATTGGTTTAGCAGGAGCAGGTTATATATTGTTAAACTTGCTGATGCCAGCTTTGGAAAGCTATCAGCAGCAGCAAGCAAAAAGCTCTGAACTGCAAGGGCAAATTGAGCAAAAAAAAGCCAATATCAAACAGATTGACAAAGTTAAACAGGAATTAGCTCAGGCAAAACAGCAAAAAGTACAAGTTTTAGCTTTATTCGCTAACGAAAAAAGTTTAGATACATTGCTGTTAGATTTGAACCGCTTAATTGAGTCTGGAAATACTCCAACTTCTGTTAATGCAGTCAGAGCCAAACTGAAGAGGTTTGTGCCAGTTTCCCAAAAGCCAGAACCGATTATTGATGGAACTTTAGGACTACAGGTTGACGGTAAGCTGGAACGCAGCAGTATCAATGCTGAAATTACAGGAACTTATGAGCAAACACAATCGATAATTCGTAACATTGAGCGGTTACAGCCTTTGTTAATAGTTAAAGATTATCAAGCAACTTTGGCTCCAGTAGAGTCAAGATCCCCATTAGATAAAACACCTGTACAGGTTGGGCCAGCAGCGATTAATACATCATTCCAGTTACAGGTATTGATGCCACTTAGTGCAGAAGAAATAGCTGCCGGGGCAGCTTTAGCTGCCCCGAAAAAGTAGTTAGGAATGAGAGGTTAGGAGTTAAGAGTTAATAGTTAATAGTTAGGAGTTATCATTCCTAACTATTCACTCCTAACTCCTAATTTCTCAGAATTTTTTGTAAACAAGGTTTTATAAGGTGAGGAATGAACTGTGAAACAGCTTCACGGTAATAGTTTTATATTGGGTACTGCCGCTTTTGTATTTTTGGCAGCACAACCAGTTTGGGCACAAATTAGTCAAGTTACTAATGTACAGTTAAATCCAGTTAATGGTGGAATTAACGTTGCTTTGAAAACTTCTTCGGGTTCGCGCCCCCAAGTTTTCACTACAAAAAGAGGCAAGACTTTAGTCGCAGATATTATCAATACTCAATTACGATTACCACAAGGTAATAGCTTTCGTCAAGATAGCCCAGCGCCAGGAATTGCGTCTGTCGAAGTTAATCAACTCGATGCCAATAGCATCCGGGTGACGGTAACGGGGAGCAACAATACACCTGAGAGTCAACCGGTGGTGCGATCGCAAAATGGAATTACACTCAGCTTTAGCCCATCCGCAGGCACTATAGCATCAGCACCAACGCCAACAGCGCCAACACCAACAGCGCCAACATCCACAGCGCCGCCTGCGACTACTCCAGCCCAATCTGGTCAAAATTCAGGTGTTCTAGTTCCAAACCCAGAAATTACCATTGACGGAAAACCTGCACAAGCTGCTGGGCCTGGTCAACCTCTGAGTCAGGCTCCACCTTTCTTACCCAGAGCCGTTGCCCCACCGGTGGGAGATATTGCTATTTCCGCTACAGATGCTTCTCCTAGCACAATTGACTTAGGAACTCAAGAGCGTGTACCTCGTTTAGTATTGCGAGATGCGCCAGTGCGTGAGGTTTTGTCACTGCTTGCTCGTGCTGCTAATTTGAACCTAGCTTATGTTGGCAGCGAGCAAGGTGGTGGAGGTCAACAAGGTGGTGCTGCACAAGCAACTTCTCAAACAATCTCTTTGGATATAGAAAACGAGCCAGTACAAGATGTGTTTAATTACGTCTTGCGTTTGAGTGGTTTAGAAGCTAACCGCAGTAATCGCACAGTTTTTGTAGGGCCTAAACTACCTAATGCGACCCGTGATATGGTTATGCGTAGCCTGCGACTCAATCAAGTAACAGTGGGAGTCGCCCTGAACTTTCTGGTCGGTTTAGGGGCAGAAAGTGCTGTCAGCCGAGAACGGCAAGTCACTAGTGTTAGTGCCATAGCTGTTGGCAATGCAGCTGCTCCTATTACCCAAACTCAGACGACTACAGAAACCAAAGTTGAAACTCAACGTGTTGATTACAAAGACTCTAACCCATTACTTAGAGGTCTACAGGCATTAGGAGATGAGCGCACCAATTCTTTGACCCTGATTGGCCCTCCTCGGCTAGTTGAGATGGCGATGGCTCAACTAACTCAGCTTGATATCCGCCGTCGTCAAGTGGTAGTTAACGTCAAGATTATCGATGTTAACCTCAATAACACCCAAGACTACAACACTAGCTTTTCTTTTGGGATTGGCAACAACTACTTCAGCAGTGATGGTGGTGCAGCGTCTTTTAATTTCGGTGGTTCCAGACCAGCGACTAGTTCTGAAGTAGCAAACAGTGTCACAAGTACACCTACTATTACGAATCCACTGACAGGAACCCCTTTTGTTAATCCCAACGGTACTGTATCTATTCCAGGAACTACCCCAGGTACGGTAGTAGTGGACGCAAATGGTAACGTCACTAGAATCGCACAGTCAGGAAGTGGCTCTTTCTATCAACCTATTTCGCCCGCTAGTACAAACGCCTTACAACCAGGTTTCACTAATATTACTCCAGCGACCGATAACATCATTACAAGGAACGCTGATGGTACATCAAGTATCACACAAGGTACTTTGGGTACAGCTACTACAGCTTTGTCTTCTCTATACCAGTTCCCCAAACGTCTTCTCAGTAGCTTGCAAGCTCAAGTGACAAATGGCAATGCCAAAATTTTGACCGACCCAACCTTAATTGTGCAAGAAGGTCAGCAGGCTCTTGTAAATCTGACTCAGGAAGTAGTGGGAAACATAACGCTCCAGACAACAGATACTTCTGGTGGTTCTAGGACAGAAAGAACAATTGAGAAACAAAAAGTTGGTTTAACATTAAATGTGAAAATTGACCGGATTGACGATAATGGTTTCGTTTCTCTATCGGTTGCTCCTACTGTCAGCGCTCCCACAGCCTCACAAGATACAGGAAATGGACAAATTATCTTAGTGTCTGAACGTTCCCTGACTTCTGGCTTAATTCGCTTACGAGATGGTCAGACGCTCATTCTCTCAGGGATTATCCAAGACCAAGATAGGACAAGTATCTCCAAGATTCCTATTTTGGGCGATCTTCCACTGATTGGTGCGCTGTTTAGAAAGACAAATAGATCCAATCAGCGCAATGAGGTGGTTGTATTGCTCACGCCTCAAATTATGGATGATTCTGAAAACTCCTCCTACGGCTACAACTACAATCCCAGCCCAGAAGTGCGCCAAATTCTTGAGCGGCGGGGGTTGAAGGTTCCTGGTAGATAGATAAAGATGATGAGCAGGTGAGTCACCTTTGGCTCAAATTCTTACACCTCTTCCTGCTTTGAACTAAATTTCAAAACTATCCCTCTCCAAGTCGGAGAGGGATAGTTTTACGTAGTAAAACCTCTCAGAGTACTTTTAATTGGGCTAATTAGACAGACGCTATATAAGGCGTTGAATTCAGGTTAAACAGAAGAAACAATAATTTTGAATTCCTTGGGGTAACTTGTGGCAACGTCACAAATCGTAATCTCAGATAAATTCTTACGCCTACATTTTCAGATGCTTTAGAATGCCTGCGATCGGGTAAAGCGATTGTAGAAATTAGCCCAAATATTTATTACCTTGCCTCAGACACGTCTGATATAGCTCATAATTATATCTCTCCCTCCTGCCTCTACCTCCTCCCCTGTTATCCTCGCAATGCCTCCGGTGGACTGCCCCTACGTAGTTTTCAATAGGTATTTTTTCCTACCCTAGAGGTGGTTTTTAGTGAAGCAACTACCCTAAAATGACAAAAAATCCTGAAATCTATATAAATTAATGGTTTCATCTATCCACATCAGGCTACAACACCTTAGAATGATTCATTGAAAAGTCGAGCCGATGGGATGTACAGCCGTTTTGAGTAAAAATACTCCCAAAGGATGATTTTTTTATTCCCGCGAACCAATATTTCAGTACGGATGTACCATTTGCATCCGTAACGAATCTCAAGTAAACCTTCAGGAGTTTGATATGAACAAAGGTGAATTAGTTGATGCCGTAGCTGAAAAAGCTAGTGTTACCAAGAAACAAGCGGATGCAGTCTTAACTGCTGCTTTGGAAACGATTATTGAAGCGGTTTCCTCTGGTGATAAGGTAACGTTGGTGGGATTTGGCTCATTTGAATCACGGGAACGTAAAGCCCGTGAAGGTCGCAACCCGAAAACAAATGAAAAGATGGAAATTCCTGCGACGAGGGTTCCTGCCTTCTCGGCAGGAAAACTGTTTAGAGAAAAGGTAGCACCCCCAAAAGCATAGGTTCTGTCTTCGGGAACCCTTTTTTAATGCGGCAACCTGCACACGGGGGAAATTTAGCCTGGGCAGCAGCACTGGCTGGCTGTCCCCCTGATGCTATTCTGGATTTTTCTGCGAGCATCAGCCCGTTGGGGCCTCCAAACAGCGCGATCGCTGCTATAGTGTCCCAGCTTGGTAATCTTAAGCACTATCCAGACCCAAACTATAGTGAACTGAGACTAGCTCTCAGTCACTTCCATCAACTACCTTCTGAGTGGATTCTGCCGGGTAACGGCTCCGCAGAATTACTTACTTTAGTAGGTAGAGAATTAGCTCAATTAGCCGCGACAATTTTAATCACTCCAGCCTTTGGCGACTATTACCGAACCTTGGCAGCGTATAACGCTAATGTGCTGGAGTGTCCTTTATCATTAGTCACTGGTCATTGGTCATTGACCAAAGAGAAAGGAGAAAGGAGAAATGACAAAGGACTACTGCTGAATAATCCCCACAACCCAACCGGAAAAATATTTTCACGGGACTCTATTTTGCCCTACCTGGAGCAATTTGCTTTGGTTGTGGTGGATGAAGCATTTATGGATTTTGTACCGCCTGATGAGGAACAAAGCCTGATTCCAGTGGTGCAGGAATATGCAAATTTAGTAATATTGCGATCGCTAACCAAATTTTACAGTCTCCCCGGACTGCGATTAGGATATGCGATCGCACACCCCGACTGCCTAGCTAAATGGCAGCTATGGCGTGACCCCTGGCCCGTCAACACCCTAGCGGCGGCGGCGGCAATTGCGGCACTCCAAGATACGGAGTTTCAGCAGCAAACCTGGGCATGGCTACCACCTGCACGAAACCAACTCTTTCAGGGTTTGGCTAAAATTTTAGGATTTCAACCCCAAGTAAGTGCTGCTAACTTTTTACTGGTTGAGTCCCAGAAGTCTACTTCGCAGTTACAGCAACAATTACTCAAGCATCACCAGATTTTAATCCGTGATTGCCTTAGCTTTAAAGAACTAGGCGATCGTTTTTTCCGGGTTGCTGTACGTGAAGAGTCCGATAACCAACGCTTACTAACAGCGCTGAGTGGGGAATAGGGGAGATGAGGTAACTTTCATTCTCCATTCTCCGCCATGACAAATGACAATTGACAAATGACAATTGACTATGATGTTGTAATTATTGGCGGCAGTCTTGCTGGATACTACGCTGCCCTTGCTGCCACCCAACTACGTGCTACAGTCGCCCTGGTGGAACCTAAAGTAGACTACAGGTTTACTCATTACCATGCTCTTACCGAAATCGGTAAACTGGCACAAAAGTTGAATGATGCCGCTAGTTTTGGTATTCATGCCACACATACTGATACCTCAGAAGAATGCCACATATTTATGGCATGGCAAGAAGCGATACTATATGCTCAATGCATCGCCTCAAATCTCAAAGAACAGCATTCTCCCGCCATATTAGCCGCGCAGGGAGTTGATATTATTGTTGGTAGCGGTCAATTTCAATCTTCACCCCAACTTGCTTTTACCGTTAATAATCGCCGACTACGCGCCCGTACTTATTTGCTAGCTAGTGGTTCGCGTCCAGAAATTCCAGAGATTGAAGGATTGCAAACTACTGGCTATCTAACCCTTTCTAATATTTGGCAATCCCTAAAGGAAGCGACACTACCCAAAAATTGGGTCATTATCGGCGGGATTCCCCAAAGCATTGAAATCGCTCAAACTTTAGCGCGGTTTGGTTGTAGTGTTACCCTGGTGGTCAAGTATCCATATCTTCTACCCAATATCGACCCTGAAATAGCCATGTTGCTTCAGGCGCAGTTGGAAGTCGAAGGTGTGCGTGTCCTCACCGATAAAACAGTGACTCAGGTGAAGCTGATTGAGAATAAAAAATGGATTCAAGCAGGAGACAAAGCCATTGAAACTGATGAAATTTTAGTGGCGACTGGACAACAGCCGAATATTGAATCCCTAAATTTGGCAACAGTAGGCGTGAAATGGCATCGGCGGAGTTTAGTGGTGAATGATAAACTACAAACTACTAACCACCGCATTTACGCCTGTGGTGATGTAATTGGTGGTTACGACTGTGCCAATATTGCTAATTATGAAGCAAAAATTGCTTTGAACAATGCACTATTTTTCCCCAGGTTACGAGTAAATTATTCCTCAATTCCTTGGGCAATGTTTTCTGTGCCGATGCTGGCGCAAGTGGGTTTGACAGAGGCACAAGCAAAACGCCTATTTAGTCGAGACGAAGTTTTAGTTTTGCGTCAATATTTTAAAACAGTTGCAGTAGCCCAACTTCGGGACGAAACCACTGGTATATGTAAATTAATTGTGCTACGCAACGGTGAAATTTTGGGAGCTTCGATATTGAACGCAGAAGCTGGAGAATTGATTAATTTGATTGCCTTAGCAATGTCCCAAAAAATTAAAGTCAAAGATTTAGCAAATCTATCTCCTGTGTATCCCAGCTTCTCTGAAATTCTGGAACAAGCTGCAAGAGAGTGGAGTAAGCAAAAGTTAAATAACAACATTGCTTTGCAAGAATTTTTAGAAGGCTTCTTCCATTTCCGCCGCAATTGGAATTTGTGAGGGGGAAGTTAGGAGTTAAAATCCTTGCATGACAATCCAAACTACACCCGCAGCAACTAGAGGTACGCTGAGGTTATCTGTGCCGTGGGGTGAGACTGCCTCTGCTAGAGTGGCGAAAGTCGCAGTTATTACCGTAGTTAACAAAACCCATCCCAAACTAAAAGTTTTTGCCAGGGGACTCAGCGACGAACCAGGTAGTAGCAACAGCACTAAGAAAATCGCCACTGAACTTGCTACAAACATTGCTGCCGAACCTTCCCAGGAACGCACAGAATTTCCCACTTGATATTTATGCTGTCCGAACCGTCTACCGATTAATGCTGCCAATGCATCACCCCAAGTCATTGCCATTATCCCAGCTACAGCGATTGGGGCATTATCTAATGGCCCGTCTGGTCGCCATAGTAGCCCGAAAAGTAGTGTCACTGAGATAGCAAAATAAACTGTACCGGGTGAGCTTTCCTCAGTATCCATTGCGCCGATAATTCGGTAGCGGTAGAACAGGTAGTTAAGTCCGATAAAGGTCGCAAAGGGTATAATTCCGATTTCCCAGTGGTGAAACAGCAGCAGAACACCGAAAACCCACATCCCTGCACCAATATGAATCACCTTACGGGTCAAATCCGGCTTTACATCAAACAGCCTACGCAGTCCCTCGCCAATCACAAGCAGACTAGTCGCGTAAATATAAGAAATTGCTAGCCCGATAAAATCATTGTTTGTCATTTGTCATTTGTCAATAGTACTTATTCCCTTGCTTATTCACCAGGGTAAGCGCATCTCAAACCCTATTGACACGGTAGTTTTGGGGTTCACCCAAAGCACAAATAAGTTCAAAATTACTACACTGAGCCAAGGGGTGGGATTGACATTTTCGTCTTTGTATGGTCAAAAAACATAAAAAGCTATTTGAACCATGTTTTTTCAATCATTTACGACAATTCGTCCTATTTTGAATGAAAAATTGATATTTAGATACAGCTTTAAACTTTTTGTCTGTATCTAGAGCTACAAAATTAGATGCGCTTACCCTGGCTTATTCACTTAGTGCGATCGCTATTTCGTCTTAGGTTCTTTTCTAGTAACGAAACGCTACCAATACCTTGAAGGATACCACGACCGATTAAACCTAAACCACGACCGATTATTTGGGTGAGGATGAAGACTATACCGCTACCTAAAAAAGATAATAGTGATTTTAAGCGCGGTGCGATCGCATCACTAAATTCTAAAAGCAATGTCACTACTAAAGGAATATTAGAAAGTTTTCCTAATTCCTGATTTCGAGAAGCATAAACTGAAGTACTGGCAATGCCACGAGGCGCAATTACAAATAGTTCATAGCGACTTTCAAAAACTGCTTTTGGTTCGTTTATATAATTGCTAAATCGATATTTCCATGATAAATCGTTTCGGAAACGTTCAATTTCTCTTGTAGAAATTAATTGCCGATTATAAAAATTTTGTTTAATCTCTTCTACATCTGCTAAATAATTTAGTAGTGGTTGAACTACCCCATTGGCTACCTGAATTAACAAGTTCTCTAAAATCATTAATGTTTGGGATTTTGCTTCAGCACTCACTACTGGATAGGAGGTATTATCAATGTTCAATTCCGTTTGAAATAGCAGATAAGAATACAACTCGCAAATTAACGGAATTTTATTGAGAATATCTCTTTGCACAAACTCTGCATTTTGGAGGAATAAATTAACAATTTCTATATTGTTATTTCCTAATTTTATCCGAGAAAACTTCCCAAAAAAATCTGTAATTGCGGCTTGCCATAAATCACCTATTAAAGTATTTTTTACCTCATTTAATTGATTTAACTGTATTTGAGATGCACGCAATTCATCCAACTGTTCAGCCAGTTTTTGCAGAATAAGATAAAGTAATTCTCGTTTTTTATCTTCACGGAAGATGTCAATTTCTAAAGGGACATCTGTGACATTTATTAAAGAAAATTGAAGTTTACTAACACAAGATGTAAACAAGGCAGATTGTAGTGTTCCTGGACTAAGTAAAGGTGAAACAGTTTGCCTTTGCTCAATGGCACTACTCAATAAAGGTGTGAGTGGCGGCTCATCAGCAACCGGAATATGTTTCTCTTGCCTTTCTTGGGATGAAACTAACAACCGATTTAATAACCAACGAGCCGCTAGGAGTTCTCGCCTCCGTCCAGCTAGAATTGCTCGATCTAGTACTGCTAATCCAGGAACTTGTAATTGTGCTGTGACTGCGGTTAGAGTAGCCTCAATGTAAGCAATTCCTGACAAACGTAAATTATTTCGCAGTCTAGAAAAAGGTAGTGGGGAGTAGGGAAAGACACGATTAATCGCATCTGTACTAGGGAGTAAGAAGTTAGGAGTTGCGTTCGCCCTTGGCGTTGGCAAAGCCATCGCTTCTGTGTCCCGAAACCAATAGTCACCACCATCTGCAACTTCTTGCATAGCAGCGACTAACTCAGGTAGTGGTGTACCTTTGGCGCAGTAGCCATTTACACCAATAGATTTGGCAGCTAATAGGAGTCCTTGTTCTTGCACAGAACTTAGGAGCAAAATTGGCAGGTTGGGATATAAGGCTTTGAGTTGCCGACAGAATTGTAACCCTAGCTGCTGGCTGGTGGTGGAGCGGCCATTACCGAATTCTAAAACCAGCAAATTTACTTGTTTAGGGTCTTCTTGGGCAATTTCTGCTAAAATTTGCAAGGCAGTGGTGTCAGTTTCTACTACTCCTGTTACTTCCAGGTTAGGAATTGCTTCCAGAGCTACCCGTAATCCCAGACGAAAAATCGGGTCTTGGTCGAATAACAATAATTTTAAATGGCGATCGCTCATATTCCATCAATTACACAACCACTGTTTTTTACTAATCAGAAAACAGCTTTGATACAAACAAAACTTTGTCTCCCTCATTGTTACCTGTTTTCGCAAACTGATAAATCGATCGTAATTGCCATAAACAGCCGTCACTGTGTAATTAAATGAACTTGAGTATTCGGCACTGGTTGGCAGAACGCTATATCGCAATCAATCAAATCAGAGGGTTTTCGGCAGGGCAATTGGCAGGTATTGCCTATCGGATTGTTCAGGATATGGAAGTCAAAAGCCTCATGCCTTTTGATATCTGTACCTTGGTAGAAGTTTTAGAACTACCTTTAGGGATTGTTTGGGAAGAAATCAGTGTCATTTCCCAGTTGACAGAAAACCTGTTGCGTAGTCTCAGCCAAAAAAAACCGTTAAAACGTAACGAAGGCACATGGCTAGCGTTTCAAATTGCCTATCTCCAAGCTTTGCAAACAATTCTAAAGCAGGAAGTAAGCCTGCAAAGACCGTGGCTAGATCGGGCAAGTATACCAATCCAAGCCCAAATACTTAAAGAGGATGTGGGTAAACTCACCCTCCAAGATTCGCAACTGCAAGGATTACTAAAAACTCTCACCCCAGGTAAACTAACTGATACTCAGGCGGAACAAGCACTGTCTCTGGTTGCAGATTCATTACTGGTACAACAAATAAATCATGCTGTCATCGCTTGGTTAGTTGCCAATGGTGCAGAGGAATATGAAGCTAAACTCTTAACACAGCGTTTGGCCAACTCACTTCCTGGTGACATACTGGTAGTCGTTACCGAAAATGCTGCCCCTTTAGCCCAACTGCAAAAGTTTTTCCGTTTGGGGATTTCATTATCTCCTATTTTGAACGCTCCAGAAGTTGGTTCTCCAGTCGGTGAGAAAATTGATTTGCATCGAGAACATTACCGTGCAAGTTTGATTAAAAACCTCAGTATGCCGTTGCTCATAGAATCCTTTTCTCTCAAGGATATCTATGTGCCACAAAAAGGCTTACCAATAGAGGAAAGTATTTTTGAGCAGGAAAAAAAACCTGTTAAGCCGGTTGATTTAAAGATATGGGCGCAGCAACAGCTAGCTGATTTAGAAACGATCGCTATGATTGAGTCGGAACCTGGTTATGGAAAAACCAGTTTTTGCCAACTCTGGGCAGCACAGATAGCACAAGAATTTTACCCTATTTGGATGCCTATAGTAATTAGGTTACGGGATGTAACTTATGGCAAAACTTTCACCGAAACCCTAAATTCTGCTTTTGATGTTAATCTTTCAACTTGGTTAGAGCAACAAAATCCCCCTTGTCTGTTGCTGCTAGATGGTTTGGATGAATTGCCCCCTTCTGCTCATGGTATAAGAACTAAAGCAATTTTTATTCAGCAATTACTGAACTTTAAATCTCAGCATAGACACAAAATTGTGTTAACGAGTCGGTCAACAACATTACAGGAAATCGCCCCAGAGATACCTCTACCATTGAAGCGAATTATCATTCAACCGTTGGATGTGGACGAATTCAAACAATGGTTTCAGCAGTGGGCAAAAGTACAATCGTTGGCGATCGCTCAAAATTTCTTTACATTCTTAAAACAGTCAGGCTTATTTGCCAGCCAATCAAGGTTTACAGAATTATCTCCCCTTGTCCGTCAACCTCTGATGCTGCATTTATTGGGCATTTTACACCGAGATGGACTGCTAGATGATGAAGTGTTGCAATTAGCTGCTAATACCCCAAAGTCTTCTCTGTTGGAAATTTACCATCGCCTGAGTCGATGGTTATTGGGCTATCCGCTAATTGGTGAGATCAAGACAATGCTGCTGCGCTCAGGATCGGCTCATATCCACCGAACTCCAGAAGCGATCGCTAATTTACTCGCTAATCGTCATCCCCAAGATTTACTTGAGCAGATGCAAGCGATCGCTTTGAAAATTTTACACTCTCAACGCCATCAAATTAATTTGGCTGGTGAATTTAATCCTCTACCAGGGTTTTATTTTAAGATTCAGAATTTAGAAAGCTCAGACAAAAGCGCAGAAAAAACTAATTTAATTGAGTTTTCGCATATTAAGCTAGGAGAATTTCTTTGCGCTAAGGCTGTGACTGCTGAGTTGATATTATTGACTCAGTGCCAAAATGAGGCTTATGGTTCCCTCACTTTTGTGCTTGATTCTCCCAGTAGTGTTGCCCAGCATATTTATAATTTACTGGGTTATGGCATCCTTAGCCAGGAAATTGAAGAACTGGCGATCGCAATTTTGCGTCGGGAGCAAAAGCACAAGTTTTCTTTTGAAGTTTTGTTCCAACGGCTTTTGTCTTTCTGGCGTGCTTACTGTCAAGGCTGTTGGTTGGATAAAGGGATAGTTCACAAAGCTTTGACTCATTTCCACGCACTGCAAAACCCGGTAAATGTTGAGCAGGTGAATGCTGCGGTAGGATTAAATGTGTTTTTATTGCTTTGTGCTTGCTACCGAGAAACAAAAATCCCTTTTTGCCCTTGTGGCAATCCACTCAATTTAACAGAATTCAATCCAGAGGCTTTGAGTGTGCTAATTGCGAGGACAACCGTTTTGCACAAAAGCGCCTTTGCAACCCGAATCAAGTCTCTAGCTGGACTCAATTTATCGGGAGCCTCTTTGTTGCAAGTGATGTTAACTGGGGTAAATCTTGAGCAGACAAACTTATCCAATGCGGAGTTAATCGGGACAAATTTAGCTGGAGCCAATTTGCAACAAGCGAACCTTACAGGCGCAAACCTTCAACAAGCGAACCTTACAGGCGCAAACCTCCAACAGGCTAACTTTACAGGCGCAAACCTCCAACAGGCTAACCTGATGGGGACAAATCTTAATTCAGCGAATCTCACCAACGCCTGTTTATTTGATGCCATCCTCACTGAGGCTGACAAAAAATTAGCTGCTGATAATGGTGCTTTATTCTCCAAAGAATCGTTTCAAAGACTGAAAAATTTGCCTAGTTTACCGCCGCAGCCATCGCACCAACCTTTCTTAAACACCGTCAAAATTACACTAAACACAGATAAGAATTGGCCCAAACTCCCTGCGATCGGAGTAATCGAAAGCTCTGAAGGTACAATTTTACCAGTAGGTTTATATGATGAAGATGTCGAAGATGAAACAGTTTTTGGCAATGACTCCATTGATGATAGTAATACAGATTAGTAATTAGGCATTGCTTATTTACCCCTGCTCCCC
>NZ_NOLK01000163.1:0-18023 GCF_002245985.1 Nostoc sp. 'Peltigera membranacea cyanobiont' 232 | reverse complement strand
CTTTTTAGAGAGTTCAAAGATTTTCATGGCTGCATCAAATGCCATTTGATAAACTTTCAAGTCTTGATGATTTTTAATTGGTTCTTTTTCCATCTCCATCTACTCCTTTACTCCTCTACTCCCCTGCTCCCCTGCTCCCCTGCTCCCCTGCTCCCTGCTCCCCTGCTTTTTTCACGCTGCCAAGGAGTTTTCTGTGACGATCGCAACTTTAGATCCTAATTCTGAAACCCAGCCTGTTGAAAATGAAATCCAGATAGAAGAAATTTTGGCTAATGTGGCTTTAATCAAAGCAGTCTTTCAATCTGCTAAGGGGCCAAAGGTCGCTCAATTGCAGCAGAAGGTGAATCAAATCGAAGCTTTTATCCAAGCTTTGGCTAAAGATTCGCCCAGTGACAATAATGAAAATGTTCGAGGGGCTTTTCAACTCCAGCGAGAACAACTTGCGGCCATCGATCGGCAAATGCAGCAGACAAAAGGTCAAACTGCACTTTTGGAGGTTACAGTCACCGCCCTGCGAGATGTTCTCAACGCCGATCGCGTTTTGATTTATCGTTTTGAGGAAGATAATCGCAGTCGAGCGATCGCTGAAGCGATACAAGCGGGTAGGACATCCCTGCTCAACCAATCCCTACCGATAAATTTGTTTGTTAATAAACCCGATGTTGGCGACGGACAAAACTTGCAGGGCAACCTCACTGAAGTATTAGAATTAACTCCCCGCCAACAGCAATTTTGGCAACGCTTTCAGGTGCAAGCTAGCCTCTGCTTACCCTTGATTGTCAAACAACAGCCTTGGGGTTTTTTAGTTATTCATCATTGCCTCCAACCCCGACAATGGCAGGAAGCAGAGCGCAGTTTGCTACAACAAGTAGGAATGATGTTGACAATTAACTTGCGTTGGGCTGAAATAGTAGCTCCACCTGCTCAACAGCTGTCATCGCCTCCTCAAAAGGCTAAATCTGGCGATCGCTCTGAGTTACTAGTGCCATTTCAGCAGGTGAGCCAGTCCGTACAAGCAGGAGCAAGAATCGCCGAGCTTGCCGGCGAGCATTTAATGTCTATTCAAGATACTGTCGCTATTACTAATAAACAGCTGCAATACCTTGGTGAATTTTGCCAGCAAGCTTCTGGCTTTATTCACCTTGTGGAAGGCTTGAGTACCAAAATTCAGGTTTTGTCCTTGAATACAGCCATCGAAGCCACAAAAGCTAGCGATCGGGAACGAGGTTTGCTAGCTGCTGCCGAACAGGTGGAAATTCTTGCCCGTCAAGCCCGCGACAGCACCCTAAATATAGAGGAATGGTTCCAAGAACTCCAGGTGGCAGCAACAGACGTTGCTTCTGCTATCGAACCGTGCGATCGCCAAATCAGTGCGGGGCTGGAGTCAATCGCGCAAATCCAGGAGCAATTCAAAGCGATCGCCAACATCGCTGCTTGTAGCCTCCAAACAATATCGAAGCCATAGAATTGTCACAAACCCCCTAGAAACTGAGAGTTGTTCATGAGTACCGATTTTGTCCCCCAACCGCAGAACGACGATCGCTTCCTAGAAGAAGCGATCGATCTGTTACTGTTCTTGGAGCAGGAGTTGCCTAACTATACAAAAGACAGTAACCCTGGTACAGCTTTGGCTCTCATGGAAGCTGCTCGCTCTCTGCATTCGATTGCCATAGCAGCTGAGCTAGATGCCATTGCCATAGTTGCGGTTGCACTAGAAGAGATTTTTCAGCTTTTACATCAGTATCGGGCAACTGTCAACGCCCCGATCGCCTCCCTGTTGTCGGAAGGATTAGATTGCCTACAAATGCTATTGATGGCATTTTTAACAGCCTCGCAAATTGACGAAGTAGAAATTCTGGAGCGGATGTCTGCCATTGTTGCTCATCTACAAGCAGAGTTTGGCGATCGCCAACAAAGTGTTATCCCCCAGGAAACAAACCTTGAGACATCGATAGAGCAACCGCAAGAATATCAACCAGTTATTCAATTTGGCGATCGCTTGGCCAAGGTAGAATCTTCTGCGGAGCAAGTTATCGTTAAAGACAAGGAAAGTCTTGACAGGGAACTAATAGGTGAAACTAGCCCCCAGTCTGGCAGCCTTGTTCGCGTAGATACCGAGCAGCTTCCCATCAATGTAGGGGAACTAGCAAACGCGAAGGAGTATGACGAAGGAGATTTTCATGCTTGGTTGGGGGATTTCTCCCTGCCTACTGAAACATCCCTAGTTAAATCTGTTAGCGATCGCCATCCACTCTCTTTGCAAGAATCCATTTCTACCATTGTTGCAACAAGTATTCCAACCGGCACACCCATCAATATTAAGCATCTCGAACAACTAAGGGTGCTAGTTGCAACATTATTAACTACATATAATCAGCAAGCCTGTCAAGAAGAACAACAGCAACATACCATCGGGCGGTTGCTCCGACAAGTTAAACGATTACAACACCTGCTGGATAATCTACAGGAATGGTCAGGACGTTTAGCAGCAATTTCAGATACCCTTTCTCCTCTAGCCGCTTCTCGCTCTCAGCAATTATATAGTACTCTGCAATCTGTTTTGGCTGAAGCGTCTCAGGTGGCATCAACTGTTGATTCGCTGAATAACAATCATCATCAACTCAAACAAGAACTTATACAGCAGGAAAAGCTGCTTAACCATTCTTCCAATTTAGTCAAAACAGTTACAACTATTCCTTTAAAAGTAGCCTTAGAACCGTTGCATCGGCTTTGGTCTCAGTTACAAGCTCTACAAGATAAGTCTGCTAAACTACATTTACAAATTAGCGATATCCAAGTCAATCGGGCATTTAGCGATCGCCTCCATGCTCTCCTGTTGCATATAAGTTGCTATTTACTAGAGCAAAGTATTGAGTCTCGCCAAACACGCCAACAGCTAGGTAAAAATAGCATCGGTATTATTGAAATTCAAGTTTACCAGCAAGGAAATCAACTGATTATTGATGGCTGTGATGATGGCGCAGGAATTAACTTATCTCAAATTTATCAACAAGCTTTAGCCCAAGGACTCACCCTGACAAAACCAGGGGATATCTTACAAGAACTGGTAATTGAACCAGAGGTTTCATCTGTTTTATGCGATCGCGCTGCCTTAGAGTTAGGAGTAGAATTAACTGAAGTTTGTAAGCAATTAACAGCTATTCAGGGAAGAATAGTATTGAAGTCTAAAGCTGGATATGGTACAGCCTTCTCGCTCCAAATTCCCCTCGATCAAAAAATTGCTCAACTTATCGTCTGTCAAGCTAACTCCAGAGTCTATGCATTTATTGCCGATTCTGTAGAGCAGATTTGTCTATCCCAGTCCGAACAAATCATCCAAACTCAAGCGGGACGTATGTTATTTTTGCAGTCTTCTGGCAGATCCAGTGGCTTGCTTGGTTGCGATCGTGAGGATCTAACAACAGAAATGCTCGTCCCTATCCACTTATTGACTGATGTGCTGACTTGTCCTAACCAGCTTCCCACCTCAGTTACTACTTGCAGCACAGATACACTAAATGCTTTCAAGCAGGATAAGCCTTTATTAGTATTTAGTTACTTAGACAAACGATGTGCTTTAGAAGTAGATTGCATCATCGGCAAGCAATCCGCTGCGATCCATCCTCTGGGGGAAGCAATCCCAGTTGCTACTTATATCCAAGGAACTAGCATTCTTGCCAATGGGCAACTTAGCTTGGTTTTGGATGGTCATCTTCTCACAAAATCTCTAACTTGAACTCAATCAGCGCAGTAAACGATTTCAGTTGCACGGTGAGGATGTGGGATGGCGAGTAATTCCCTGTTCCCTGTTGGAGGCTTAGTATTCCAATGTTAAAGTTTTGAATTTTGGTGTATTATCCTCCAAGTCAGTATTTGCTTGCTGATGGATCGTGTTCTCTTCAGGAATTGTTTGACTATTTAAAATAGCAAGACGCTGCTGAATCTGATGTCGGCGTGCTTCGAGTTTCTCTAGTTCCTGCTCTAAACGCTCCTTCTCTAACATCATTTTGTAAGCATTTAAGTAAACTGTTGCTTGAGAACGTTGAGGTGGCATGGTGCTAAGTTTGGCTTGAATTTGTCTGCGGTTTGGAGTGCGATGCATAATAAATTTCTCTTTTGGTATGAAAGTATTTAGTCTAATTAGCCGTTAAAATAAACAAGTGGCTGCTGCTTGGATGCGTTCTAAAGGCTGAACTGAGCGAGGAAGCATTGGTAAGCGAACTATTGTCAAACCTGGAAAATTTGTCTCGCAGTCATCGCAATTAATGGTTGCTGTAGAAGTAAAACGGTTGAGAACAAGGTAATTCTGACTTACACCTATTTCTTGCATAGATTTGAACAAGCGTTGTTGTTCGGCAAGTACACTAGCCTGGTTAAGTGTAACCCCAATGAACTCTGCTTGTTGTGGGTCTTTTAGTACTTTTTGGGCTTTGACCACGCGCTGTCGCAAAGTTCGTAAACGCCCCATAAACTCTGTACGACCAAGGACATTCTGATACTTGATCCAGAGTTTGAAAATCCAAGCTAGCCAGTCTGCTAGTGCAGTTGGCATTTCTAGAAAACGCAGAAGATGACCTGTAGGAGCAGTGTCTAAAATAATCAAGTCTTCTTCTTGTTGCTCTAGCAATTCCATTACTGTTAACAGGGAAAGGATTTCATCAATCCCTGGTAAAGCTTGATCGACAATTTTGCGCCAGGCAACAGGAGCATAGGCCATTTCAATAGATTCGCTTGTTTGGGTTTCGCCACTCATCATTTCGGCCAGTTCCCATAGGTAATCGGCTCTGAATTGATCGACAATGCGATCGCCATCCACTTCCTGACCTCGAAGATTGGCAGTTATTTGATCTGGTTCGTGTCCTAAACTCAAACCAAAGGCATCACCCAAGGAGTGGGCTGGATCGATAGAAACCATGCGAATTTTGCGCTGGGGATGTTGTTGAGCCATAGCCCAACCAATGGCAGCTGCTACTGTGGTCTTGCCTACTCCACCCTTACCGCCAATTAGTAACAGGCGACGACCTTGGGTGAGAAAATCTCCAAAGCTAGGAGGAATTTTTTTAGGCCATTGAATTGGGAGTAGATGGATAGGAGATAGTGGTTCAAGCTGAGGAATATGGATTTGGTTGATGAGATGGCTGAGGGCTACAATTCCCAAAGGCTCCTCATCTTGCTGTGGCAGAATAAACATCGGCTTTCCGTTAGCAAGAGCCGTATACTGACCGATCAGCGGTTGTTGTTCTTGGTAACGATCTGGGTCAGTCGCACTGGCAAGGACTTGGTTGACAAATAACCCTCCGCAAGGAATCTGCATAGTTTGTAAGGCTTCTAGAAATCGTTTTGACTCCAACCAACTCATTGGTTCGGCGATCGCAACTAACAAACAAGCAGTATGGGTGGGATCTTGAAGCAGACGGCGACCTTGCGACAGTTCAGCTTTCAGGGTTTGCAAAAACTCGTCAGCGCGATCGGGTGTGTAACTTCCAGCAAAGGTCTTGCTAATAAACCGATGCTTTTCTTGAAACAGTTCAAGAGAGTCGAGGAAAGTGTCTAAAAAGTCCATCAATCCAAACAAGTTGAGAGTATGACCGCTAGGAGCCATATCTACTACTACTCGATCTACCTGCTGCTCCTGAAAAAGGCGTTGGATCTCTAACAAGCCCATCAACTCGTCCAGTCCAGGCCAATTTAAATCCCAAACTGGAAGCAAGTCTTCTCCTTCAACAAAACTACCCCGCTCCACTAACAGTTCTAACACCTGACCATAACGTTCTTTAAAATCTTGTAGCAGACGCTTTGCATCCAACGCCCTTACTACTAGATTGGGTAGTTCCGCTATGGGACGAGGAATGTCATCAACGCTAACTTGTAAGACATCTCCAAGAGAGTGAGCCGGATCGGTTGAGATTAAAAGAATTTGCTCATTGGCAAATTTATGCGCCCAACGACATGCAAAGGTGCAGGAGATTGTCGTTTTTCCGACTCCACCTTTGCCGCTAAACATAGCAAGGTGTAGGTTATCAAAAAGTTCCATCCCGTTTGTCATTTGCGGTGTTTTAGGATAAAGTTACTACATTTTTTTGAAAGTTACTTAAGTAATTTTGCTGAATAAACCTATTTAAAACCTTAATCTTTCACGGATAGGATTTACAAAACTTCTAGGGCGGCGATAGGGAAAGCTTCACAAGAGAATATGTAATTAATTTTGTTGAGGTACTTACAAAGATTAGCCGAGGTACTATAACTGAGGTAAAGATTTAGCCAGAGATGTCCAAAGGTAAGGAGATAAGATGGTTAACAGTTCTGAAGGCGATATAAATATTGGATGTAATGTCCAATGTATTTCTGAATACGACTTTTTTTCTGACAGTAATTTTGAGGATATTCATTGTCGTCCACTCAAAATAGACTCTCCCTACTTAAGACTAAAAACTTTTGAAATTAAAGATAAAGACAAATTTTTTGGTCGGGAGAAGTGGATTGCTAATCTGGGCGATCGCTTAAAAAAAGATAATGTACTCTTGCTTTTAGGAGCATCACACAGTGGCAAATCATCATTGATTCGGGCAGGTTTAATTCCTTATTTAGGATCTCAGAAAAATTCATTAATTAATATAAGTTTTCACCCAGATGAAAATCCTTTTAAATCTCTTTATCAGTGTCTTGCTTCTACTTATGGTAAAAAATCGCAAATAGCTGATATTGCTCGAAAAATTAGAGAAGATTTGCTAATTCAAATTGTCACATTCCTCAAACAAGATTATCAGTACGTTCTGATTTTTATTGACCAATTTGAAGAACTGTTTACGAAAACTCAGAAGCCGGAACGCGATAAATTTGTTGCTAGTCTCTTTCAACTGTTCCAGCAACAGGATATCTCTGTCAAAATTGTTTTAACAATGCGGTCTGATTTTCTGGATAGATTTAGTGAGTATCCCCAACTTGCGAAGATTCACGATCGCTATAGTCGTATACTCACTAGAATGAGCGATGGAGAATTAAAGTTAGCGATCGCTGAACCTGCTGCTAAAAATGGCGTTACCTTTGAACAAGGATTAGTTGAACAAATTATTCATGATTTTCACCAACAAAATGATTATTTACCACTTCTGGCATACATCTTAGATGTGCTGTGGGAAAGGGAAAATATTGCAAACCGGGTTCTGAAGACAAAGACTTATAAAGAAGTAAAAGAGCAAACGTTTGGTTATTTAAGCAAACAATCTAATGGATTTATTAATGCTAGTGTTGGATGGCACGACTGCCATTTGAAAGAAAAGCAACAAGAGATTCAAAAGTTAAACCTTGCACTGACTGAATTAAAACTGCGCGAGCAATCCGCTAGGGTTTTGAATTTACTTCCTGTTCAACCGCTAGAGGGTTTGGTGCTGGCAATTCAAACAATGGGTGAGAATTTAGAGAAATACCCAAACCACCTTCTAGCTCCTGTTTTGGGAAGCTTAAAGGAAGCAATGAACACACCCACAGAGACGAATAGCTTGCGCGGACACGAGCAAGAGGTGAATTGTGTAGCCTTTAGTCCTGATGGCAAGTTTATTGTTAGTGGCAGTAGCGATTCTACGGTGTGCTTGTGGAATATCATTGGCAATCCTACTGCTCAATTTTTGTTGGGGCACGAGCAAGAGGTGAATTGTGTAGCCTTTAGTCCTGATGGCAAGTTTATTGTTAGTGGCAGTATTGACGGAATTTTGTGTTTATGGGATCTACAAGGTAATCTCATTACTCAACCGTGGCAGGGACATGAGGAAGGAATTATTTCCGTCGCTTTTAGCTCAAATGGCGATGGCTGCGCCAACCCCTTCGGGGTACGCATTGTCAGTGTTGGTTTTGACGGAACAGTGTGTTTGTGGGATTTACAAGGTAACGCCATTACTCAACCTTGGCGCGGACATAAGGAAGGAGTTATTTCCGTCGCCTTTAGCCCAAATAGCGATGGCATTATCAGTGTTGGTTTTAACGGAACGGTATGTTTGTGGGATTTACAAGGTAACACCATCACTCAACCCTGGCACAAACATGAGTCCAAAATTATTTGCGTCGCCTTTAGCTCTGATAGCAAGTTTATTGTCAGTGGTAGCAGTGATTCTACAGTGCGGTTATGGGACATCCAAGGTAATCCCATCGGTCAACCTTGGCACGGGCATGAAGGACATATAAATTCTGTAGCGTTTAGCCCTGATGACAAGTTTATTATTAGTGGTAGCTGCGATCGCACAATACGCTTATGGAATATCAATGGCAACCCCATCACTCAACCTTGGCGTGGACATGAAGGAGAGGTTAATTCCCTAACCTTTAGCCCCGATGGCAAGCTGATTGTCAGTGGTGGCGATCGCACTGTGCGTTTGTGGGAGCTACATCAAATACTACAAGATCGGGTCATCGGGCGATCGCAGCGCAAATATGAGAATTGGGTAAATTCTGTCGTCTTTAGCCCTGATGGTCAGTGGATTGTCAGTGCTAGCAATGATTCGACGATCCGCTTGTGGGATATTCAGGGCAACCCCATTGGTCAACCTTGGCACGGACATGAAAAAGAAGTAAATTCTGTCGTCTTTAGCCCTGATGGTCAGTGGATTGTCAGTGCTAGCAATGATTCGACAATCCGCTTGTGGGATATTCAGGGCAACCCCATTGGTAGACCTTGGCGCGGGCATGAGTATTGGGTAAATTCCACAGCTTTTAGCCCTGATGGTAAGTGGATTATCAGTGGTAGTCTTGATGGAACAGTCCGCTTGTGGCAATGTGGGTGGCAAGAATGGCTGCAAGTTTGCTGTAACAGGTTACATTATCATCCCGTCTTTCAAAATCCTGAAAATGGCAGTGATATAGAAATTGCCCACCAAACTTGTCAAAAATATGTATGGAATCCACAATGCCCTAAACAGTTGAACAACCAAGGTGCAGCAAAGCTAAAAGAGAAAACTTTTTCAGCAGCTTTGGAGGACTTTAACCAAGTAGTTCAACTTAATTTCACATCGCACTGGAAACATCGCCTTGCTTGGCAATCAGTACCCACAGAGAACCAATAACTGGGCCTACTCATATCTTGCACCTGATAAAAATAAGCTAATCGGTATTTAAACTGCAACATAGCCACTATTCCCCTTATTTTTTATCTTTCGATACCACTTAATGACTAACTCACCCTGATTCAATAGCTTATCGAGTAAAGATTTCAACTCATCTACTGAATGGAATAGACGATGAGCAATGTACTCTTAAAATTCTTTCCCTGACGTGCGGTAGTTCGCTCTCCTTAAGAGCTTGCTGCAACAGAGTAACTTGTTCCGAAGTTAAAAAGTTTTTGGCTGGGGGTGGCATAGTTATT
The DNA here is from genome assembly GCF_002245985.1 of Nostoc sp. 'Peltigera membranacea cyanobiont' 232. Lineage (NCBI taxonomy): Bacteria > Bacillati > Cyanobacteriota > Cyanophyceae > Nostocales > Nostocaceae > Nostoc > Nostoc sp. 'Peltigera membranacea cyanobiont' 232. Next base: position 8,671 of record NZ_NOLK01000163.1, on the reverse strand, counting down.
TTCAATCGGCTCTGCATTTATATTATGCAGTTTAAATGCCGATTAGCTTACTCATACCCCGTAACAGATCCCTTTTCTTGATTGAGAATGGCATTAATGATAGCGGCGTTTTGATTGAGATAAGGGGGATCAATCATTTCACGATGAGCGCCATAGGCATAATGATTGATTCTTTGCCTTTTTGTAGCTTGTGTCCAGTCATCTTCTAAATCATAGTTTTCCTCAGCACGCACGAGATGAATAGTCCCATTAATCTGTAAATTTTTGAGGTCTGAATTCCAGAGAAAATTAAAGTATTCCCAAACTTGATTGTAGGTGCGATCGCGTAACTTTTGATTATCCATAAAGTAACGTCTCAATTCCTGACGTTTGGGATTTAATAAGAAACCGTCAACACCTTCTTTAATGTCTGACATCTCAGCTTGGGTAGCTTCACGACCTCCTCGATAAGTATCTAGTAAAATCACATCAGAAACCACGCGATCGCGCCTTTCTAACTGTTGAGCTATCAACATTGTTAAAAAACCACCTGCTGAGTGTCCCATCAATTTTATATCTTGATTTGGTGTTAGTTCGTCTATCAATTCTGCATATTTTTCTAAAGTTGCTTTATTGGCAATATATCTAAAAGTGTAGATAGCATAATCTCTTAAATAATCAGCTAGCTTTGCATAAGCTGCGGCAAAACCTAATGCTGGTGGAAATATAAAAACTACTTTTTGTTTCTCTTTATTGAAAACTACATAAGGACGTTCTTTTGGTTGAATATTCATCTCTTTTGCGTAAATGATATACTCACTCAACTCCGTTATAGTAGGTTTTTCATAAATCATCGATAAAGGGATTTCAATCTCAAGCTCTTGGTAAATTAGCGCCATGAGATTCATCGCCTGTAATGAATGACCACCTAGATCAAAAAAGTTATCATTCACTCCTATTCTTAATATTTGCAGAACTTGATGCCAAATCTTGACTAAGATGCTTTCTGTTTGATTATGTGGGGCTAAATACGGTGATTCTACTAGGGATATTTCATCAGGTTTTGGCAATTTATTCTGATCTATCTTGCCATTAGGATTTAATGGAAAATCTGACAACATCACAAAAGCTGAAGGTATCATGTAACTAGGCAATTTATCTTGTAATAAACGACGCAAATTGCTAGGTGTTAATGACTGGTTTTTCCTCACTACATAAGCTACCAAGTGTTGGTTTTCAACAGTATCTTCTCGCAGGATGACGACTGTTTGTGCTACTTGGGGATGAGTCTCTAAAACCGATTCTATTTCTCCTAACTCAATACGTAAGCCTCGCAGCTTGACTTGATTATCAATGCGACCAAGATATTCAATATTTCCATCTGGTAAATAACGAGCTAAATCCCCTGTTTTATACAATTTACCATTGCCAAAAGGATTGTCAATGAATTTTTGGGCAGTTAATTCTGGTCGATTGAGATAACCTCTAGCTAAAGGAACACCCCCAATATGCAATTCTCCAGGAATACCAATGGGAACTGGTTGTAGCTGAAAATTGAGGATATAAATTTGCGTATTAGCAATGGGACGACCAATGGGAATTATCTGATAATTAGACTGTAGTGTACACTGCCAGGAAGTAGCATCAACTGCTGTTTCCGTTGGTCCATAAAAATTGTACAATTCACAATTCAACCGATTAAAAAATTCTTGAGTAAGTTGATAAGATAGTGCTTCTCCACCACAAAATACTCGCTGCAAGCAATGGCAATTTTCTAAGTTTAGTTGTTGCAGAAAAACTCGCAACATTGAGGGAACAAAATTTATTTGGGTAACTTGTTGCTGGGCAATTAAATTAATTAAGTAAGTAGTATCTTTATGACCTTCAGGTTTAGCCACTACTAAAGTAGCTCCACCTATTAAAGGCCAGAATATTTCCCAGACTGAAACATCAAAACCGAAAGGAGTGATTTGCAAAATGCGGTCGCCTGCGGTGAGTGGGTAAGCATCAATTGTCCGTAATAAATTATTGCAAATACCCCGATGAAGATTCATTACTCCCTTTGGCATACCTGTTGAGCCAGAGGTATAAATGACATAAGCCAAATTTTCTGATGTCACCTGGCTGACGGGATTTTGCTGGCTATAGTGAGCAATTATCTGCCTATCACTATCTAAACACAGCATCTCGGCTTGATTTTCTGCTAAAGAATCTACTAAGGATTGCTGGGTGAGCAATATTGACACCGCCGCATCCGAGAGCATGTAAACTAAACGGTCTGCTGGATAACTAGGGTCTAAAGGTAAATAAGCTCCTCCTGCCTTTAAAATTCCTAATACTCCTACTATCATCTCCAGGGAACGTTCTACAAATATTCCTACTAATACTTCTCGGTCTACCCCTTTTTTTTGTAAATAGTGAGCTAACTGATTAGCTCGTTCATTTAACTGTTGGTAGGTCAATTGTTGACCTTCAAATATTACTGCTACTGCTTCGGGGTGAAGTTTTACTTGTTCTTCAAATAACTGATGAATGCATTTATCTTGGGGATATGAAACGGCTGTATTATTCCATTCTGTTAGTAACTGATAACGTTCTTCAGGAGTTAATAAATTAATTTGTGACAATTGGCAATGCGGATTTTTGACTACTTCATGAATTATTTGTAAAAAATGACCGCTCATTCTGGCGATCGTCTCTTCTCGAAAAATATCTGGTTCATATTCTATGACCAATCTTAAATCCTTTGCATCTTCAAAGAAACTCCAACTCAAATCAAACTGAGCCGTTCGTGGTGCAAGTGGGTATTCTTGATGCTCTACTTTAGGAATTTTCATCACTGTTTTGCTTTCTTTACTGAGCAGTGAAAACATCACATCAAATAACGGATTTCGTGATAAATCACGTTCTAAATCGAGGGTAGATACTAATTTATCAAAAGGATAATCAGCATATTCATAAGCATCAAGACAAGTGTTGGTAATTTCTGTCAGTGCTTGTTTAAAAGTTCCCTCTTCTGGGAGCAAAGTTCTTAAAGCTAGAGTATTAACATAAAATCCCACTTGGTTTTCTAAGTCTGGATGATTGCGTCCAGAAATCGGTATACCAATTACTAAATCACGCTGTTCGGTATAACGATAGAGTAATATTTTAAATAAAGTTAGCAGAGTGATAAATAGAGTTGTATGATTCTTAGTAGCCAAACTGCATAATTGTTCACCCAGACTATGACTAAAACGATAAGTATATAAAGCTGCTTGAGAAGATTTAAATTTAGGTCGAGGAAAGTCAGTTGGTAAGTTGAGTGTGGGTAGTTGTCCGGTAAAGCGATCGCACCAATAATTATGTTGTTCTATTACTTCCTCACTTTCTAACAACTTATTTTGCCATGCAGCATAATCCTTATATTGCAATGGTAGTTGAGGTAAGGTGGCAGTTTTTTGTTGCGTATAGGCACAGTATAAGGTGACAAATTCTTGAAAAAGGATATCGAGCGATCGCGCATCACCAATAATATGATGTATAGTCAAACAAAACAAAAATTCATCGGACTTAATCTGCACTAATAAAACGCGCATCAATGACAATTTATCTAAATAAAAACGCGAGTTTTCTGACTCTTGAATCAAAATATCAGCTACTAATTCAGCATCATTTTGTTCTCTTAAATCTCTAACAACTAGTAGTTTTTCTTTAGGTACTTCCTCATGAACAATTTGCTGAATATTTCCTGCCACACTAGTAAAAGTAGTTCGCAAAATTTCGTGGCGAATAACAAGCTGTTGAAAAGCTTCTTCAAATGCCGAAATATCTAAGCCGCCATTTATTCTCATTGCCAGCCTAATATTGTAAGCGCTTGAATATTCATCTATATGGTGCAGAATCCACATCCGTCTTTGAGCATGGGATACTTCATAATATTTCTGTTGTGGTACGAGACTAATAGCGTCCCATCGTTGTAATGCGATCATTTTTCCTGCCGCGATTGAATCAAAACAGCTTGTTCTTGTAAAGTATTATGAGTAAAAATTTCTCGCAATCGTAGCGAGATACCAAAGTGGTTGCGGATCTGCGATACTAAGCGCATCGCCTTTAAACTATTCCCTCCTAGTTCAAAGAATGACTGCCGGATATCACTCACCTCTACCTCCAATAGTTCACCCCAAACTGAAGCTAATAGTGCTTCTTGTTCGCTGAAGCTAGTAAGTTGATTAGTGGATTGTGGAATATTTTCTTCTGGTTTTGGCAGTGCCAGACGATTTATTTTTCCATTTGGTAACAAAGGAAAAGATTCTAAACGCATCAAAAAAGTTGGCTGCATATAAATTGGCAACACTTGTTTGATTTTTCTTCTAATCTGTTCTTGATTTACAGTGTCATTTCCTTGATAATATGCAATAACTGTCACCAATTCTGCTTTTTTCTCTGCAAGTACCAGCGTTTTTTCTACACCATTAATAGCATAAATTGCATCTTCAATTTCTCCCAATTCAATCCGTACTCCATTCAATTTAATTTGGTTATCACTGCGTCCTATTACTTCCAAATTCAGATCCGGTAGCAGTCGTCCCAAATCTCCTGTACGATAAACTAAATCACTACCATTATTCAAAGGATTTGGCACAAAAACCAAATTAGTCAATTTTTCATCTTGGTAATAACCTTTAGTCAAATAAGGCGATTTGACAAAGATTTCACCAACTTCTCCGACAGCACAAGGACGAGTACCATCAATAATTACAAATGTAGCATCTGACAATGTTTTCCCCGCAGGAACTCTGGCATAGGTAATTTTATTCGGGTCAGTAATTCGGTAAAAATGCTTGACAAAAGTCGTTTCACTGGCTCCATAAATATTCACAAATTCTGTTTGTTGACCAAAAACTTTATGCCATTCACAAAGTTCTTTGACGAATAAAGCTTCCCCTCCCAGAACCAAAACTTGCAAATTTTTTAGTAATTGACCAGAATTGGCGAAATTACGACCAATCTTTAAAAACAGACGCATCACCGAAGGTACAGTGTGCAGTAAGTTAATCTGCCATTCTCCCAAGCGCAATAACAACCGTTCTAAATCTTCGCGGTCTGTGCTATCGGGAATATAAAGAGTTCCTCCAGAACATAAGGTGATGAGAGTTTCCCTCAAATAAGCATCAAAGTTAATTTGTGCGATTTGCAGACATCGACAGTTGTGATTAATCCCAAATTCCAGTTTTTCCCAATTAATAAAGTGACGCAAGCTACCATGACTACCAAGTATAGCTTTGGGTTCACCTGTTGAGCCAGATGTAAACATAATATAGTTAGAATCATCAGCTTCAGGGAGAAAGAGAACTTTTTCCTGATTGCTGGCGACTACAGGAAAACATTGATAATTTCTGTCATACCACTGATAGTATTGCTGAATTTTGTTGTCAGTCACTACTAATATATGAGGTGGTTTTGGTAATATTTCTAGTCTGGGTTTAACAGTATCTAAATTTTCTGCTGCTATGACTATGATGGTAGGGGATGTTTTGAATATCATGCATTGGCAACGTTCTTCTGGTTCGTCCAAACGCAGAGGTAAATAAATTCCTCCAGCTTTGAATACAGCTAGCATTGCTACCACCTGACGGTAATCTCCTTCCAGGATTACGCCACAAATACTATCTTTTTGAGTTCCTAAATCTTTGAAGATATTAGCCCAAGAGTTAGTTAATGTATCTAATTCGAGATAGCTAATTTCTCCTCCAGAAAAAACAATCGATGTTTGGTCAGGTGTGGCTTTTACTTGGTCGCTAAAGTCATGAATGACTGTCCGTTTTTCTAATCGAGGAATCGGTTGGATAAAACTTTCAATTAAAGAGGTTTCTGTTGCTGATAAAAGAGAAATATTACAGATTGGCTCGATAGGATTGACTACCATCTCGGTGAGCAATTTATCCAAATGACTCAGACATTTGTGCATCCTATCTGCTTGGAATAGGTCTGTATTGTAAATTAAATCCAATTTGATTTGGTCGTTATCCTCGATAAACACAAAAGATAGGTCAAATTTGCTCGTAGGCGTTAGTGAATCCAGGTATTTTATTTTTAATTCATCTCCTATTGCAGTTTGACCAAAGTTTTGCAGTAGCACTAAAATATCAAACAATGGTGTGCGGTTAATTTCTCTCGAAATTGCTAATTCTTCTACCAAAATATCAAATGGATAATCAGAATGCTCAAATGCTTCGGTGACGGTTTTACGAATTTTTATAAGTAAATTTTTATATCCTTGTTTTGGGTCTAGTTCGTTACGGATAACCAGTGTATTGAGAAATAAGCCGATTAAAGATTGTAGTTGCGGATGATTGCGTGTGGCAATTTCTGTACCAATAGAAATGTCATGCTGACCACTGTAGCGATACAGTAATACTTTTACTGCTGCTACCAGTCCTATAAATAAGGTGCTTTCTGTTTGTCTGCAAATCATTCGCAACCCAGAGACAATTTCTGGTTTGAATGTCCAGCTTAAATGAGAACCATTAAAAGTCTTGATAGGAGGTCGCTGAAAATCTGTGGGTAAGTGAACACGGGGTATTTGCCCATTATCCAGTTTTTGCTGCCAGTAATCTAAGTTTTTTCTATTATCCTCACTTCGCAAAATATTGGCTTGCCAAGCTGCATAATCTTTGTATTGTATAGGCAATTTATCTGGATTTGGTTGTAAGCCTTTGATAAAATAATTGTAATATTTTAAGCATTCTTTAGCTAATAAATCCATCGACCAGCCATCACAAATAATATGATGGATTTCCATGAACAAAATATATTGCTGATCTGACAATTTATAAATATTAGCCCGTAACAGAGAGCTATTTTCTAAATTGAAAGGTTCTCTCTGTTGTTGAATAATTTCTAGGATGCGGCTTTCAGCATTAGGTTCATTAATCCAATCTTGAAATTCGACATGGAAACGATCATCTTTAAGTATCTTTTGCATCGGTTCGCCGTTGACTAATACAAAGGATGTTCGTAGAGATTCATGGCGATTAATTAAAACTTGCATCGCTTTTTCAAAAGCACTAGGCTCAAAAACTCCTTCTAGTTTGATTGTAGAAACAATCTGATAAGCCGTATTGCTTAAATCCATCTGTTGCAGTACAAAGAAGCGTCTTTGTGCATGAGATGTTTGATATGTTTCTTGTTCAGCTAGACGGGGAATTATCGGGACATCAATAGGCGCACAAGCGATTAATAATTCTGCCTGTTCTGCAATTGTAGGGTGCAAGAATACTTGTTTGAGTTGAAAGGAAAGACCTAGCTTTTCTTGAATTTGGCTGACTAGAGAAATTGCTTTTAGGCTGTGTCCTCCCAAATCAAGGAAGTTATCATTGACTCCTATGTTCGAGACCTTGAGAACTTGTTGCCAAATGTTGACTAGTATGCTTTCTGTTTCATTCCGTGGGGCTAAATAGGGTGATTCTATTATGGATGCTTCATCGATTTTTGGTAATTTTTTATAGTCTATCTTACCATTAGGATTTAATGGCAGTTCTGACAGCATTACAAAAGCTGAAGGTATCATGTAAGCTGGCAGTTTCTGCTGTAGAAAACGGCGTAGTTTGCCAGGAGTTAATGACTGGTCTTCTCTCACCAGATAAGCTACCACTCGTTGATTTTCAGTAGTATCTTCTCGCAAGATGACGACTGTTTGTGCTATTTGGGGATGAGTATCTAAAATGGATTCTATTTCGCCTAACTCAATACGTAAGCCTCTCAGCTTGACTTGATTATCAATGCGACCAAGATATTGAATATTCCCATCTGGTAAATAACGAGCTAAATCCCCTGTTTTATACAATTTGCCATTACCAAAGGGATTGTCAATAAATTTTTGGGCAGTTAATTCTGGTTGGTTGAGATAACCTCTAGCTAAAGGAACACCCCCAATATGCAGTTCTCCAGGAATGCCAATAGGAAGTGGTTGTAGCTGAGAATCGAGGATATAAATTTGGGTATTAGCAATGGGGCGACCAATGGGAATTACTTGATAATTAGACTGTGGTGTACACTGCCAGAAGGTGGCGTTAATAGATGCTTCCGTCGGACCGTAAATATTATGTAATTCACAGTTCAATCGCTCAAAAAATCGTTGAGTCAGATCGTAGGAGAGTGCTTCTGCACCACAAAATACTCGTTTTAAACAACGGCAATTTTCTACATTTAGTTGTTGCAGAAAAACTCGCAACATGGAAGGAACAAAAAATATTTGGGTAATTTTTTGCTCGGATATCAAATTAATTAAATAAGCAATATCTTTATGACCTTCAGGTTTAGCCACTACTAGAGTCGCTCCAGATGTTAAAGTCGAGAAAATTTCCAAGACTGAAGCATCAAAATTAAAAGGAGCTATCTGCAGGATGCGTTGGTTCTGCTCACTGTTGGCATCGTCTGTCGTCAGTTGGTAAACATCAATCGTCTGCAATAAATTATTGCAAATACCCCGATGAAGATTCATCACTCCCTTTGGCATACCTGTTGAGCCAGAGGTATAAATGACATAAGCCAAATTTTCTGATGTCACCTGGCTGACGGGATTTTGCTGGCTATAGTGAGCAATTATCTGCCTATCACTATCTAAACACAGCATCTCGGCTTGATTTTCTGCTAAAGAATCTACTAAGGATTGCTGGGTGAGCAATATTGACACCGCCGCATCCGAGAG
>NZ_NOLK01000162.1:0-18368 GCF_002245985.1 Nostoc sp. 'Peltigera membranacea cyanobiont' 232 | reverse complement strand
GAATGGCACTAAGTTAAGCTGAAGGGTAGGTGGCGTAAGGATTGCAGAGGAGCAGGGGGGGCAGAGGGGCAGAGGAGAATTTCTCTTGCTTCTTTCTGTATGCCTCTTGTTTCGCTTCTTCCTTCTTCTTTCTCCCCTGCTCCTCCGCTCCTCTGCACCCGTGCTACCTCAACGATTTTCCCTTTTCTTAGTGCCATTCCCCCTAGAAGCTTGTCTAATTTTGAGATGCGCTAACCCTGCATAGCTTGCCTCTCCAAAAGAATACGATGATAACAACTTCTTTCCTGCTGTTATTTGCAAATTAAATTCCTAGAAAAATGTGAAGACTTTACAAAGTGACGTATTTACGTATACATTGATTGGCAAATAATGTGAAGAGTATGCAAAGATGCTTCTTTTACTATAGACATCTAAGTAAATATTCTATATATAGTTATTGTCAGGTTATTTAGGTGTTTTTCATTTTTAAGCTTCCTACCCTACACAAGGCTGAAACCAATGCAATAACAACTAACTATCTTGCCAAAGCAAGCAAGATTGGGACGATCGCGACTGAGATTGTCTTAGATAGCTAGATAAGTGCTACTTGCAAATTGGTACACAGGATGAAGCTTGAAAGAAAAATTGCTGTGCCTCACGAGTGAGATAAAAGTATGCCGAAAATGTTCAAATTTAACGAGTTATTGGTGCGTTAAAACAGCATTAACTGCAAATTGACAACTGAAAGTTACTAAAAAAATCGATTTAGGCAGGTAGAAAATTATGGCAATTATCAATGGCACTAATGGTAATGATACCCTCAATGGGACAAACGATAATGACCTGATTAATGGTTTAGCAGGTGACGATATTCTAAATGGTAACGGAGGCTACGACACCCTAGATGGTGGCACTGGTGATGATACCTTCTACACTGGATCGGATACTTATGTCTTGGCAACTGGCGGCGGCGGTAAGGATAAATTTGTTTACGAGATTACCAATGGTCTCATTGCCATCACTGATTTCGGTGGCATAGGTAAAGGCTCAAACCCATCATCGGCGGTGATTGCCGAAGTGGATAGCTTGCAATTTACAGGTTCTGAGCAATTAGCTGCGAGAAATCTGCAATTAACTCAAAATGGTAATAACTTAGAAATCTCCTTTGAAGGGATGGGTAGTCCCAATGTGGTCTTGCAGAACTTTGCCCTGGAAAACCTAGACAATTTAGCTCAGGTTGGCAATATCCTGTTTGATGGACAAACTAACATCACAGATAGCTTTGATGTTTTCAATGCCAACTCCACCCAAAACACTATCTTCAACAAAAATACAGTCACCTTCCTTAACGACCTGAACAATAATGTTAACGGCTTTGACAACTCAGATGATGTAATTAATGGTCAAGGCGGTGATGACATCATTGATGGCAAAAGTGGCAACGACATTTTGAGAGGTGGTACAGGAAATAACACCCTTTATGGTGGTGCTGGCGACGATTACTTGAGTGTTGATTCACTAGGTGGTAGCTATAGTTCTAGCGATCCAACAAGCAATAATCTGCTCTTTGGAGGCGATGGTAATGATACTCTTTTTGCCTTTGACGCATCAGGCAATAACACCCTTAACGGTGGTGCTGGTGACGATACTTTCTATACTGGATTAGGTGAGAGTGGTAATTATAATATCTTGGCAACTGGTGGCGGGGGTAAGGATAAATTTGTTTACGAGGCTAACATTAGCACTGGTACTATTACCATCACCGATTTCGGTGGCATTGGTAAAGGCTCAAACCTTTCAGCAGAGGTGATTGGAGAATTAGATACCTTGCAATTTACAGGTTCTGAGCAATTATCTGCGAGAAATCTGCTATTAACTCGAAATGGTAATAACTTAGAAATCAGCTTTGAGAGGGATTTTGGTTCCACAGTTGTTCTGCAAAACTTTGTCCTGGAAAACCTGGACAATTTAGCCCAGGTTGGTAATATTCTATTTGATGGGCAAACTAGTATCACAGACAGCTTTGATGTCTTCGATGCCAACTCCACCCGAAGCACCATCTTCAACTTGAACACAGTCACCTTCCTTAACGACCTCTCCAACAATGTCAACGGCTTTGACAACTCAGATGATGTCATAAATAGTCAGGGGGGTAATGACATTATTGATGGCTTGAGTGGCAACGACTTGCTGCGGGGTGGTGCGGGCAATGATACTCTCATTGGTGGTATCGGTGACGATGTTTTATTGGATAATTCTGATTCCGATTTGACAGGCAATAACCTACTGAATGGGGACGATGGCAATGATTCCCTCTCTACCTCTGGTTCATTAGTCGGATACTACGTCATAGGATACAAATTCTCTGGCTATGCATCAGGCAATAACACTCTCAACGGTGGCGTTGGGAACGATACCTTGAGTGCTAACTTTTCAACAGGCAATAACCTACTGAATGGGGACGATGGCAATGATGTTCTCTCCGCCTCTGGCTACTGGGACTATGACTTCCTAACGGTTTTTTATCCTCCCTCTGGCAATAATACCCTCAACGGTGGCGCTGGTAACGATTCTTTGGATGTTGACTATTCAATAGGCGATAACCTACTGAATGGGGACGATGGCAATGATTATCTCTCTGCCTCTGGCACACAAGACGAGTCCCGCTTTAATATCCCCTCTGGCAATAACACCCTCAACGGTGGCGCTGGGAACGATTCCTTATATATTGAGTATTCAGCAGGTAATAATCTGCTTTTTGGGGGCGATGACAATGATTTGCTCTCCGCCGTCGGTGCATTAGGGAATAACACCCTTGATGGTGGCAATGGCAATGACATCCTCGTCGGTGGAAGCGGTAATGATACCCTTTATGGAGGGGCTGGTACTGATATCTTTGCTTTCAATAGTTACAATCAAGGCATTAACACTATTTCTGACTTCAACGCCACTAATGAACTGATTCAGGTATCGGCTTCTGGTTTTGGTGGTAGGTTATCAACACCTTCACTTCAGAAAAGTCAGTTTACTATTGGAGCATCTGCAACCACTAGCGCTCAACGATTTATCTATGACTCCACCACAGGTGGACTGTTCTTTGACCGAGATGGCAGTGCGGCTGGGTTTACTCAGGTAAAATTTGCCCAACTATCTGCTGGATTATCATTAACCGAAAACAATTTTGTACTCGTTTATTAGCACTGTTTTATCATTCTAGGTACGGTTGGCGAGGTGCTTTTTTAGGCACCTCGCAGGATGTTTACAAGTATTTTTGGCTCACTTAGCTCATATCTGCGTTCTTGATTTTGGTAAGCGATCGCACAAGAGGCACAGGGGCAGAAGCAAGACGATTCGGTTAAGGAGACGCGATAAATCGCCGTCTCTACAATTATTAACGCGATGGTTTTTTACCCAAACCATAACGCAATTTATCCTTAATCCAATTCTGGAAGTTGTCAATGTAGCTAAATATAACTGGCACTACCACCAGTGTTAGGAGGGTGGAAGTTGTGAAACCGCCCATAATAGCAATTCCCATTGGTTGACGAACTTCAGAACCCGCACCAATTCCCAATGCCAGGGGCAGAGTCCCTGCGATCGTTGCCAGAGAAGTCATCATAATTGGACGCAGACGTGACACACCCGATTCTATGAGTGCCTGACGCTGGGTTTTGCCTTGCTGCATATTTATGATTGTGTAGTCAACTAGCAGAATCGAGTTTTTGGTGACAATTCCCAACAGCAGGATGATACCAATTAGGGCATAAAGTCCCAGGGGTTTTTGAGCAACCATCAACGTTACCAGTGCGCCACCTAAACAAAAGGGCAAGGCAGCCATAATCGATAATGGATGAAGAAAGTTGTTATACAGCAGCACCAGAATTGCATAGATACACATTAATGCCAGCCCCAATGCACCACCAAAGCGCCCGAAAATCTCTTGCATAATTTTGGCGCTACCGGAAGGTTGCTGTACTACCCCTGGTGGTAAGTTTTGCATCACAGGTAGTTTGTTGATTGTTTCTACAGCCTCTCCCAAAGAAATCCCTTGCAAGTTGGCTTCTACGGCAACTTGACGGGCGCGATCGTAGCGGTTGATGGTAGCAGGGCCGCTACCAAAGCGGATATCTGCAACTGCTATCAGGGGAATCAATCTGCCATTTTGACTGGGGACTTGGAGGTTGGTAATTGTGTTGATATCAGCACGGGCTTTCGGGTCGATTTGGACGCGAATAGGGATTTGACGATCGCTTAAATTAAATTTTGCCAAGTTGGAATCATTGTCGCCGATGGTTCCAAGGGAAGCAGTCCGAGCGATCGCTTGTACTGTCACTCCCAAATCTGCTGCCCGTTGCGGGTTAGGAATTACTAAAATCTCTGGTTTAACCAAACTCGCAGTCGAAGACACTTCAACCAATCCACGCAGCGATCGCATCTGCTTTTCTAAGGCATCAGCAGCTTGAGTCAATGCTTGGGGATTTTCACTTCTCAGAACAATTGATAAACCTTTACGACTGTCCCCTGGTGACTGACTTTGAAAACTAATTCTAGCTCCTGGTATTTGCTCAAAGGAAGGGCGGACTCGCTCCTCAAACTGTTTTTGGGAAATATTTCGTTCTTCTCTGGGTTTGAGATTAATGGAAAGGGTTGCAGAATTGATCTCTTCTGTCGCTAGTACGCGTTCAACTACTGGGTCTTTTCGGATGATGTCAGTGGCTTGTGTGACTACCTTGTTAACATCTGACAATGTAGAACCAGGAGGTAGTTCTATAGATACGTTAGAAATACCGAAATCACCATCATCAACAAAACCCTTGGGAATCAAGGGAACCAGCATCAGGCTGGCAATAAAGAAAGCTAAAGCGATCGCCATTGTTGTCAATCTATGGCGTAACGCCCACTGGAGGAGCGATCTATAAGGTTGAAAGCCTTGATGCTTTTCATCTCCAAGTTTTCTACTTCCATTGCCACCACCTGGAAGTGTAAATTTAAAATTAAAAATTTTGATTACTCCCCCTGCCCCTCTACTCTCCTTCTTTAACAGATACGCCCCCATCATCGGCGTAACCATGCGCGCTACAAGAGTTGAGAAAATTGTGGAAACGGCAACGGTAACACCAAATGGTTGGAAAAACTGCCCCGGAATTCCACCCATAAAAGCAACGGGCATAAATACGGCAATAATCGTTGCTGAACTTGCTATTACTGCTAATCCTACTTCGTCGGAAGATTCAAAAGCGGCTTCCCAAGCTGATTTGCCCATAGCGATATGCCGTTCCATGTTTTCAATTTCCACAACGGCATCATCTACCAAGTTGCCCACCGCCAACGCTAATGCCAACAAAGTCATGTTGTTGAGGGTGTAACCAAGGGCTTGCTGCACTGCAAAAGTGGGAATTATTGACAAAGGTAAGGCAACAGCCGTAATTAATGTTGCTCGCCAGTCCCGCAAAAACACTAAAATAACGATGACAGCCAGCAGCGAAGCTTGAATTAATTCATCAATGGTGCTTTGGTAGGATTGGCGGACAATATCAGCTCTAGTAAAAATTAAATCCAGCTTGACATCTGCGGGAAGTGTTTTTTCCAGTTCTTTAACTGCGGCTTTCACTCCTTGTTCCACTGTCACCAAAACGCTGCCAGTACTACGCAACACCTGGAAAGCCACCACGGGTTGATTATTTAAGGTGGCAGCTTGGCGCACATCGCCAAATTTATCTTCTATAGTTCCCAAACTGGATAATGGTACGGAACCACCTTGTGGTAAGAGGATTTCGTAAGTTTTCAAAATATCCACACTAGTGGCACTTCCTAATGTGCGGATACTTTGTTCGCTACCGCCAACTTCAGCCCGTCCACCAGGTAAGTTAATATTCAGAGTGCGGATTTGGTCGTTTATCTGGGTAGCGGTGATACCCAGAGATTGTAAGCGGTTTGGATTAAGATTAATCCGAATTTCTCGGTCAACTCCACCGATCCGCTGAATTTGCGCCACACCACGGACTCCTAATAAGGCGCGGCTAATGGTTTGATCGACAAGATTGCTTAATTCTTCTACAGAACGCCGATCTGATTTAACTGCGTAAGTAATCACCGGGCCGCCGGCAAAATCCAGACGTTCCACAACTGGATCGTTGATATCTTGGGGTAAATCTTGACGAATTTGAGCGATCGCATTGCGGACATCATTGGTGGCGCGATCGCTATTTGTGCCCAAAACAAAGTTGATTGTCGTCTTAGAATTTCCATCGCTAACAGTGGAAACCATAAAATCGATATTACCCAACCCCGCGACGGCATCTTCAATTTTTTTCGTCACTTGGGATTCGAGTTCGGCGGGGCCTGCGCCCGGTTGGGTGACTTCGATCGAGACTGTTGGTATATCTATATTTGGGTTAATATCAATCCCCAAGCTGATGAAGGAGAACCAGCCCACCACTGTCAAAATTAAAAATAAAACTATCGTGGGAACAGGTTTTTTGATCGACCAAGCTGAAATATTAAAGGACATGAGGAAATTTTAGATTTGTCATTTGTTATTAGTCATTAGTCATTAGTCATTTGTCATCGGTTATTTCTCCCAAATCTCCCCATTCCCTTTTACTTTGCGACTCGAACCTTGTCGCCATCTTTGAGATAGCCTGCACCATCAACTACGATGCGATCGCCTAATTGCAAACCACTCTTGATTTCTACTTTGTCCTCATTTGCAGGATCTCCTAACTCTACTTTCTGGGTGCGGACTATATCTCCACTTGATAAGGTGAATACAATTACACTTGAGTCTGCTTGAGACTGGACTGCTTTTTGCGGCACTACCATCGTCATCCCAGAGTTAGTAGTAATTGCAGCATTAGCAAACATCCCTGGTTTAAGTAAAGTTGTTGGCGGTAAGTCAATTTTGACTGTAGCCTCACGCCTTTGATCGTTCACCTGTGGTTGGATGTCTCTGACTCGTCCCTGCGATCGCCCGCGCCGATCGACATCTGAAGTAATTTGCACTGATGCGCCAATTTTCACCTGATTTAATTGAATTTCGGGCACTTTTGCCTGAAGTTCTAACTTTTCATCTCGGATAATCGAAAATAGCTTTTGTGTGCCACCAATCACAGTTCCCACCTGGGTTTGCGGTGGTACACCAGTCACATCACCAACTCTAGCAAGTTTCTCAGCAATTACTCCTGCAACCGGCGCACGTACCACAGTTTGTCCCAACTGAGTTTGGAGTTGTTGCACCTTAGCAGCACTGCTGCGGACATCGGCTTTGGCTTTGTTGATGATAGCTTTGGCGTTACCAATATTTGCCTGGGCGCTACCAATATTCGCCTGGGCACTACGCAGATTTTCTTGGGATAAATTCACAACTTGTATGGCAGTTTTCACAGCGTAGGAACGAGTATCGAGTTCTTGGTTACTAATCGTTCCAGAGTCAGCGAGTTGTTGATAGCGCTGATAATTCTTGGCTGCTTCTTCTAGCTTTGCCTTAGCTTGAGCTAAATCTGCTTGTTTTTGCTGAACTATGGCTTTATTTGATGCCAAATCTGCCTGTTTGGATGCCAAATCTGCTTGTTTCGATTCCACATCGGCTTGTTTTGATTCCACATCTGCCTTTGCTTGGCTAATTTGATTTTGTAGTATGGAACCATCTAACACCGCCAATACTTGCCCTTTTTTGACAAAAACCCCTTCTTTGACATCTACTGGGATACTTTTGATTTGTAAGCCGTTTGTCTGTGGTAAAACCGGAATTAAATCACTCGCGGCTACAGTTCCAGTAGTTTTAAGGGTGCGGACAACACGGGCGGTTTCTACTGTGGCGATGGTGACTGTCATCGATGGGTTAACTTGTTTATCTGCTACCGGGCTTTGTTGACGGGATGGAAGACGACTTAATACACCCATCCCACCAAAGGCGATCGCAATTCCTAAACCAGCACCCAATAATAATGGCTTCAACCATGCCCTAGTTGGTTTTTGATCTGATTTGCTTAAAAAGCTAGCATCTTCAGAGATTACAGGTTTTTTCACCTCAACTTCTGAAATACTTTCATCGCTCACAGTCCCACCTCCACTTTCTGTCTATGCATACCAATCTTGGTATTTTCTTAAGAAAACTTGAACTTTATTTACTTCCCATCAACTATGACCCATTTCATAGTAAATGTCTTTCGCTGACAACAGTATATAATACAACTATCTTACTAAGAGTAATTACTAAGGTAAATGCTTAAAATTTTATGTAGATTATGATACAGAAAATTATCTCATCTCATCTTGCTACTCTAGGTCACACACTATATGGATTTAGATCGCTGTCAACCAATGCTTAAATATGGAAAACTGAATAAAGCGAATCTAGATTTATTTAATTAAAATCTGAACAGTCGGTGTATTTTATCAAACCAGCAAATTATTTTGTCTACGCAACTTTTAATTCCTCTAAAGCCTTTGTGTTATCAGAAAGCCATGCATCCAGGCATAGATCGAGCTAGCGTCCACAGCTACACGTGAGTTACAAAAGAGCAAACTCCATAATTCCAGCCAGGGTGGCCCTGATGATGGAATTTTGAAATCAATCAAAATCAATAAATAATTGGTATTTACCAGAGTAACCAGATATGTTCAATGCCACTGAAATTTTAATTGATGCCTTTGTAAATGAAATTCGAGAAGGCTATCGTCGCACTTATGGCTGCTTCAAAAATGATTATCAGGACATTATCGCCTGGGCTGGTAACATGGCTTTGGAAAACATTGCCAATAGCGATGCCCTTTATCACAACGTTGAACACACTGTCCTTGTCACCTTAGTAGGGCAAGAAATCTTACGTGGCAAACACATTAGAGAAGGCGGTGTTTCCAGTGAAGACTGGTTGCATTGTATTATTTCCTTAGTGAGTCATGATATTGGCTACGTTAAGGGAGTTTGCCGACAAGATCAAGAAGGAGCAGGCTTATATGCCACAGGTAAAAATGGCAGAATGGTTTCTGTAGCTCCTGGCGCTTCTGATGCCAGTCTCACGCCGTATCATGTTGATAGAGCCAAGCTTTTTATTGATGAACGTTTTGGAGGTCACAAGTTAATAGATGCTGAGGCAATTAAGAGCAATATTGAATTGACTCGGTTTCCTGTACCTGCTGCAGAAGATCATCAAGATACAAAGTGCTTTGCTGGGTTAGTCCGGGCTGCTGATTTGATTGGTCAACTAAGCGACCCGCGTTATCTGAAGAAAATTACTTCTTTATTTTACGAGTTTGAAGAAACTGGTGTAAATAAAGTTTTGGGCTATCAAACCCCTGCCGATTTACGGAATAACTACGCTAAATTTTACTGGAATGGTGTCTATCCCTATATTCAAGAGGGACTGCATTACCTATCATTGACACAACAGGGCAAACAAATTCTGGCTAATCTCTACTCAAACGTGTTTGTTGTAGAACACGAAAAACAACAGCAAGAACAGCAGCGTTATTTAGAGAAGTTAGGAGTTGGGAATTGAGAGTTGGGAGACGCGATTAATCGCGTCTGTACAGGAGTTAGGAGTTGAGAATTATTAATCATGAGTTATGAATTAAGATAAAACTTTAATAACTCATAACTTATAACTCCTAACTCCTAAATACTATGGATTGGTGGCGACGACTAAAGAAAAATCCTTTGGCACAATTTGGGGCGATTTTGCTGTTAATTTTCTACATAGCAGTAATGGCAGCAGATTTCGTGGCTCCCTATGACCCTTACGCCTCACAGCCCAATGGTTCATTGCTACCCCCAACTCAGATCCACTGGGTTTCTCAGTCAGGGCAGTTTATCGGGCCCCATGTTTATCCCACGACTCAGGGAGACACAAATTTAGAAACAGGCGATCGCAAACTCATTGTAGACTTCAAAAAGCCATCACCCCTGCATCTATTTGTCTCCGGGCCAGAATACCGATTGTTACAGATGAGTTTGCCATTACCTCCGAAGTGGGATGAAGTCACAATCTTTGCCGGTATTCCCTTAAATTGGCATTTATTTGGCACAACAACTGGCGCAAAAATCAACATCTTGGGCACTGATGACCAAGGACGCGACCAATTTAGCCGCTTGTTGCATGGCGGTCGCATTAGTATGTTTATCGGGATTTTTGGCATTATTATTACCTATCCCCTCGGTTTGCTCATCGGTGGAATTTCCGGTTATTTCGGCGGTGTGACTGATAGCGTCATCATGCGTTTGGCAGAAGTGCTAATGACTTTCCCTAGTATTTATCTTTTGGTGACTTTAGGAGCAGTCTTACCAGCTGGTTTAAGCAGTACCCAGCGCTTTTTGCTAATTGTGGTGATTACTTCGGTTATTAGCTGGGCTGGTTTAGCACGGGTCATTCGAGGACAAGTACTATCAATTAAAGAGCGAGAATTTGTCCAAGCGTCACGCGCGATGGGTGGAAACCCAATTTATATCATCCTCCGCCACGTTTTGCCGCAAACGGCTAGTTATGTAATTATCTCTGCTACTCTTGCAATTCCCAGCTTTATTGGTGCAGAGGCAATATTGAGTCTCATTGGTTTGGGAATTCAACAACCAGACCCTTCTTGGGGCAATATGCTTTCTCTCGCTAGCAATGCTTCAATTTTGGTACTGCAACCCTGGTTAATTTGGCCGCCGGCTGTACTGATTATCCTCACAGTCTTAGCATTCAACTTACTCGGTGATGGGCTAAGAGATGCCCTTGACCCCCGCAGTTTGAGAAGATAAGCCTTCAAAATAGCAAATACGAGCGCACAGATGAGTCCGATAAATCAGAGTTACAGTAGATGCTGATGGAATTGACTACAACTTTTCATGCCCTCAAAGAATGGGCTGTCACCATAAACGCCTTGGAAAGTGGCAAAACAATTATGTTGCTCCGCAAAGGTGGTATCCATGAACGAAATGGACATTTCCAAGTTGCCCACAGGCAAATTTTGCTTTATCCTACTTATGAACATCAACAAGCTTTCATGCTGAAAGCGGAGTATGCTAATTGTGTCTATCCAGTAACATCAGGTTGGCATCCTGAAACAGTTCGTATTGGTAGTTGGGCTGAAATTACCGATATTTTGCCAGTTAGTGACGAATTTCTTGTCAAGGCCTTGCTTCCTTTCCATATTTGGAACGAGCATTTTATTAGCGATCGCCTCAAATGGAAACCACGCCAGCCCCTTTATATTCTCCTCCTGCGGACATATAAACTACCCCAAGAGCAAGAAATTCCTTTTTCTCCTAAATACGGCGGTTGTAAGTCATGGATTGATCTAGATCGACCAATTGACTTGCAAGGAACAACACCAGTTTTATCTAACTTTGCATACACCCAATTAGTAGAGACAATTCGCGGGATTATTGGCGATAAGCTGTATGCCCCATCCTTGTAATAACTAGTACCGCTTCTCTAGGAGACGCTACGNCGTAATTCGTAATTCGTAATTCGTAATTCGTAATTCGTAATTCGTAATTCGTAATTCGTAATTCGTAATTCGTAATTCGTAATTCGTAATTCGTAATTCGTAATTCGTAATTCGTAATTCGTAATTCATAATTACCATTGCGTAAGGGTTTTAGACGTTTCAAGGTGGGTAAAAAGTTTTGGTCAAAAATTCCTCTGTAAGCTCTTTTCTCTGTGTTCTCTGCGCCTCTGTGGTTCAATAAAATACTTTTCTACCGCAGAGACACAGAGAACGCAGAGATTTTAAGAGTCACCTTGAAATGGCTAGTTGTATAATTTATGAGTTGACAAAAAAGCCAAGAAGTGCATAAGGAGAATGCAGAAAAAACAAGCGATCGCTTCATAACTCAAGATAAATGCTTGCTTTCTTAACAAGTTCCTCAAATTGTTTTGCTATAAGTATAAATATAGGGCGAAAATCTTTAAGGAATTTAAAATTCAAAAGTCGCTAAACATAGTTGAGGGATCGATCGTTTTTGACAATCCAATATCTGGAAACCCGAAACCGTAAAGACCAATTACCAGCAAAATCGGAGGTCTATTATGATGTTTAAAAAGATTCTAGTTGCATTAGATCGCTCGGAAATAGGACAACAGGTTTTTGAAGAAGCGTTGGGTTTAGCAAAGTTAACACAAGCTAGCTTAATGCTAGTGCATGTCCTCTCGCCAGAAGAAGACGGTAGCCCTTACGTACCTGTATTGTCTAATTTTGACTACTATCCAGGATTGAGCAGTCAAAGCTTTGAGTTATACCAAAAGCAGTGGGATACCTTTAAAAATTTAGGAATCCAGATGCTGCAATCTTTCTGTGCCCAAGCGAACACAGCAGGAGTAAGTACAGAATTTACACAAAATGTTGGTAATCCTGGCCGGGTTGTTTGTGACTTAGCCCATAGTTATGGTGCTGACCTAATTGTTATGGGGCGGCGGGGTCATTCTGGGCTAATGGAACTATTTCTCGGTAGTGTGAGTAACTACGTTCTTCACCATGCTCTTTGTTCAGTTCATGTTGTGCATCTTTCAGTTGCTGTTAAAAAAGATGGAGTTGTCAAAAAAACTACAAGTACTTTAAGCGTTAACTAACTACTACTTTTCAAACTAGTTTTGGAGTTTCGTAGTAAGCACTGAAGCGCTTAGAAAATCAGGACTTTAGTTCTTACTACGAACTTGCTTATCTATCAATTGAAACTTGACAGACTACTAAACATTGCGGAAATCATAGCCAGCCAAATGTTTATTTTGCCTATCTAGTTACTTCAATCAATGGCCTCTATAGAGTCAAATCGCCACAGCCTATCCTTAACGGCACGGTATTAGGCTAATATGGAGCGATCGCTTTTTCAGTGAAAAAGAAAAAGTCTGCTATCCAAAATTAGAGTTGAGAGCGAAAAGTGGATCTATGAAAGAAGATACTATCGAGATCGCTGGTTTTCATGCTCATGTTTACTTCGATACTGCGAGTCGAGATGTAGCCGCGCGTGTACGTGAAGGATTGGGCGCTAGGTTTGAGGTGCAACTCGGACGCTGGTTTGATAAGCCCATCGGGCCACACCCAAAAGGGATGTATCAAGTTGCTTTCTTACCGAATCAGTTTGATAAAGTCGTTCCCTGGTTAATGCTCAATCGTGAGGGATTGGATATCCTCGTCCACCCTGAAACAGGCGATGCTGTCGCAGACCACGCGGTTCATTCTTTATGGTTAGGAGAAAAGCTAGATTTGAATATTGAGTTTCTTCGACAGCTTAGTTCGACTGTATCTAATTAAGGGAAGTAACTCACTTGATTGGGTAAACAAAGTTCTGGTCTGAGGCGTAAAACTTTATTATGAGGACTAAAGTTCCCACTATAAACCTTTAATGATTTACGCCATCTTACTCATGCGATCGCAAGAAAGGGAAGATAGATAAAGTAATTCCAGATAACTGTTTATTAACATGTCCTTTGAGAATACAGCACTTCTGGCAGCTATGAGGTACATCCTCAAAACTGAAAGCGATGCTAGGAGGGGGTAAGGATGAAAACTGTATTGCACAATAGCGAGAAGCGCTGTATAAATAAGGAATCTGTTTTACAGAATGCTATGCTGTTAATCAGCATTCTCATAAAAATAAATTTTTTTGATGAAAAATATCTCTGCGAAGGAAAAAATTGCAGGCATTTCTCTATTTGGCAAACCTAATTTCAGAGTCACGAAAAAACAGATTTTATTTAGTACCCTGATTCTATGCCTTGGTTTGCTAGCACTGGGAAGTTTCTGGTTTAAATCCAGATATAAATTTGATAATCAGATGAGTGTAAAACTACAAGAATTATCTAATGTTGATTATCCCGTCAATCCCGCACCTTTAAGCAAAAACTTTCAAAGATATTCTCAGAGAAAATTAACAATTATCAAGAGAGATGATACACATTTCGATTTTGTGTTTGAGCCAACAGACACAAAAACGGCAAAAATAGTTATAAGAAATGTTGATTTAGAGCTATTAGTCCCGAAAGCACCCAAATGGGTTAAAAAAGATCGAGGTTTAGAAACAATCGCTTTTACAGACCGAGAGTGGAATAGACAACAGGTTAGTTTTCCTGCTAATTCACCAAATATAGAAATTATTGGAGGAGACGGTTTTGAAAAGCAAAACCTTGTAGAAGTAGCTTTGGCTAATAATTGTTTAAATGCTGGATTTTGGGAAATTTTACTTTTCACTAAAGATGATGGCAATAAATCCCTTTATTATCAAAGTTGGTTTACCTTCCCAATGGGACATTACAAAAATATTTTTGAAAAAATTAATAATATTTCTTATTGGCAACATTGGTGGAAATTAGAACACTGGCAAGATCCAAGTGGCACAATAGTCAAAACTAATCTTCTGAGAAACGTAATCGATCAAAAAGAAGTTTCTACTCAATTTCCCCTTGATGAAAAGATAATTGTATCGGGAGAGCAAAGTAGAAAAGTTAGAACTACGCTAGCAACAAATATCACCAAATGGAGAGATTTTTACGACAATAAAAATGAAATTAAATTTGCCAGTTTTCGACCGCCAGGATTTTACGATCAAAACAAGCCTTGGGGAAATCAATATTGGAGAATAGGCAAATTTGATAAAGCCATTTTAAGGAACGTTAAACCGATTGGCGTTGCACAAAATTTACAAGAAATAGAGTTAGTATTCACCGATACTAAAACTAATGAACCAAATCGATTATTCATCAGTGGTATCGATCTTAAAAAGCTTCCTGAATTGCCTGTAGAAGAGTATCCTAAAGGCTTATATATGCCGATGGGGATTGGGATACCTCCTTTTTATCAAAGCTACGATGAATTAACAAAAAACCATCCAGATGTCAGCCCCTACTTCAGTTTTTTACTAGATTCACAGGAGCGCTGGATAGATCATCACCATTTAGCAGTTGATGGTTCAGTGATGCATCTTGATAAAGATAACCCAAACCTTTTGCATCTTTACTTGCTATCTTACGAAAGGAATACTTTGATAGCTCATTTTTTGATAAATTTAAAATAGATATAGGACTCATATTTGATTTTTGAAATACACGTAGGGTGTGTTAGGCGTAAGCCGTAACGCACCTGACTCCAAAGTTTTGGTGCGTTAGGCTGACGCTAACACAACGCCAGTGACGCTCCTGCGTCGCTAACGCTCAAGTCGGGAAACCCGCCCACACGACTGGCTCCCCTACATATACTTAGATTTTTTCATAAATCAAATCGGATTCCTATACATCCCTTCTCTTATTCTCTAGTAAGAGAAGGAAAATCTTCATAGATGGAATGGAATTGAAGTAACTGGTTAATTTTAATATTTAGTCAATTGGTACTTGCTTAAGCAAAGCTATCCACATATCAGACGGATCTGAATAATAATCAACTTCTTCAACTTGATATTGATAAGATTCACAACCTTCTCGTAAAATAATGCGATCGCAGGGTTTAATGCCTTTACCTACTCCAGTCATATACCCTATCATTCCTTCATTGATGCGCTCAAATACGTAGTCGCTTCCATAAACTAGCTGGCTATAATCGTGTATTTTATTCTTCTGCTTTAATTCGTTTCCTGGAAAGCTAACTAGAGCTAACTTACTTAAAAAACTAAAACTTAAGTTCATACCTGTCCCGATCAAAAACATAAGTGAGTTCTCCCAAAGAAGAAATCTATAACAAATAGTTCTGGACTCAAGGTTAATCTCAATCCCTTTCAATCACCAATCTAGAATCGAACAGGTGAACAATCTAGTTAGTAATCAACCACATTGACAGCTAGTAAAGGCAATTTATCACCCAATGTCTAATTAAGCAGTTCGTTGAGAAGGTACTTAAATAATAATCTTAAAAGAAGATGAATAATTTCCAATTAATTTTTCTTAAATCTTAATTTTAGTTATTAATGCTTGAGTTAATGTTTTATTTTACTTCCTGATATCTCTTGACCAACAACCATCTAAATTTACAGTACCATCAATCGCAGCTTCAACTGTAAAATCACCGAATTGTTGGACAAGATTGGGTCAGATATGACATTCTTTTACTTAACTAGATAACTTTAAATTTGTAAAGATTTTATATTTTGAAAATTCCATCTATGTATATTTTTGACGATAAATAGAATTTACTCCTTACTTGTGCTTTTTAGAGCTACATCTATCTGCTTCAGTAGTACTTCTAGGGTGGAAGAATTATCTAAAATTATATCTGCATAAGCCACTTTTTCTTCAATAGATAATTGGCTATTGATTCGAGCTTGTGCCTGTTCTCTATTTAAATGGTTTCGCTGGATCAATCTTTGTAGTTGTTGTTCTTGGGAACAACGCACTACCCATATTTCTGTAACCAAATCAGTCATTCTTGCTTCAAATAATAGAGGCACTACTAACACCAGTGTTTCTGAGGAAGATAGAGCAATTGCTGTGAGGAAGCGATCGCGCACATTAGGATGAATCAAATTATCTATCCAGTTGCGTTCATCTTGACGATTAAAGATAATTTCGCCTAGCTTTTGGCGGTTGAGGCTGCCATCTGGAAGTAAAATTTTTTCGCCGTAACGTTGAGCGATCGTACCAAGAATAGGCGAACCTAAAGATACTGCCTCTCTTGCATAAATATCTGCATCCAGAATCGGCAGATTATAAGAGCTAGCTAAATAATTGGTGACAGTGGTTTTGCCTGTGGCAATACCTCCGGTTAAGCCGATTATACGTTTGGTCATTTGTCATTTGTCATTTGTCATTGGATATTAAGAATTGGTTGCCCATGTTATTAGTGCTTGGGTTAAACCATCTAAAGTATACTCTTGGGCTTCTACATCTACACGCCCGAATAAAGCATGACAGGTTTTAGAGGTTTGAGGCCCGATAGAGGCAATACAAACGCCCTCTAATAATTCACTAGCATCAGAGTTATTGGAAAATATCTTGTCAGTCAGCTGACAGAAAAATTGCACAGTTTTAGAACTGGCAAAAGTAATTACATTTACCTTACAGTTTTGGAGAGCTAATTCTGCGGCAGGTGGAACACCACTAGGACAACAAGATTGATATGCAGCAACTTCAATTACTTTTGCTCCCTTGAGAGTTAATTCCTTAACCAAAACTTCTCTTCCGCCGCTTTCGACTCTGGGAAATAAAACCTTTTTACCATCCAGTTCCTCTGGGAAATTTTCTACTAAAGAATCAGCAACAAAGTTGGGAGGAATAAAATCTGCTTGGAGAGAGTATTGTTTGAGACTATGGGCTGTTTTCTCGCCAACTACAGCAATTTTGACACCTGCTAAGATACGAGTATCTTTACCTTGGGCGATTAACCTTTCAAAAAAGTAATCTATGGCATTGGTAGAAGTGAGAATTAACCAGTCGAAATCAGATAAATGAGCGATCGCATCATCCAAAGCTACCCAACTGGAGGGCGGGCCGATTTCTAATGTAGGCATTTCGATGACTGATGCACCTAATGCGATGAGGCGATCGCTAAATGTACTCGACTGTCCAACTGAACGTGTCACCAAGATTATTTTACCAGTAAGGGGAAGGGGAGATAGGGGGAAATTGTTTGACATAGCAGAGGGGCTAAAAGTTTTGGCTGTAGTCGAATCCTGACAACCTATTTTCTCAGGTTGTAAGTACTTATTTAGCCCAACAACTTCGCCAACAACAATTACCGCCGGGGAAAGTGATAATCCGGTGGTTTGTTCCAAAATATTGCCTAGTTGCGCTATCCAAATTTGTTGATTAGGAGTACCTGCCCAACGGATGATGGCAATGGGTGTTAAGTGCGATCGCCCGTTTCGCACCAGTTGATGTACAATCTCTGACATATGTTGCCCTCCCATCAAAATTACCAGTGTCTCTAAGCGTGAGAGTGCCTCCCAGTCTAAAACCTCTGGTTCATGAGCTGTAAGCACTGCAAAACAACGACTCAATACCGGATCTGTAAGCGGAATTCCTGCTAATAAGGGTGCTGCAAGGGCTGAGGAAATTCCTGGTACTAGTTCAAAATCACAACCAGATGCCTTTAAAGCCTCAATTTCGGAAGTACAACGCCCAAAAATCAACGGATCGCCTGATTTAAGCCGTACAACTTGTTTTCTTTCCTGGCAATACTTTACTAGTAACTTATTAATCTCACCTTGGGTTGTGCTAGGTTTACCACCGCGTTTCCCGACATCTAACTTTAAGCAATTAGGTGGTACACACTGCAATAATTGAGCATCTACCAAAGCATCGTAGACTAAAACTTGAGCAGCAGCTAAAAGATTGTAAGCTTTTACCGTTAGGTATGCCACATCTCCAGGCCCAGCACCTACAAGGTAGACTTTGCCCCTTTCTTTAATCTTTGTCATTGGTCATTTGTCATTTGTCAATAGTTATTTTTCCCCTGCTTCTTTCCTAGTCCCCAATCCCCAG
>NZ_NOLK01000161.1:0-18538 GCF_002245985.1 Nostoc sp. 'Peltigera membranacea cyanobiont' 232 | reverse complement strand
GAAAATACTTGTTCATCTCCTAAAATTGTTGGTGGTCGTTATGGTCTTTCTTCTAAAGAATTTACGCCGGCGATGGTGAAGGGGATTTTTGATAATCTTGCTGAAGCTAAACCGAAGAATCATTTTACAATTGGGATTAATGATGATGTTACTTACACTTCTCTAAAATTTGACCCCAAATTCTCTACAGAATCGGATAATGTTGTTCGGGCAATGTTCTATGGTTTGGGTTCAGATGGTACTGTTGGAGCTAACAAAAATTCCATCAAGATTATTGGTGAAGAAACCGACAATTACGCCCAAGGCTACTTTGTCTACGATTCCAAGAAATCTGGCTCAATGACTGTCTCTCACCTCCGCTTTGGTAAAGAGCCAATTCGCTCTACCTACTTGATTGACCAAGCTAACTTTATTGGTTGTCATCATTGGGGATTTCTGGAACGCATAGATATTTTGAAAGCTGCTATTCCTGGAGCGACTTTGCTGCTTAACAGTCCATACAATGCAGATAGCGTCTGGGAATATTTGCCGCTCAAAGTGCAGCAGCAAATTATCGATAAGCATTTGAAGTTATACGTCATAAATGCCAGCCAAGTTGCCCGTGAAAGTGGCATGGGTGGCAGAATTAACACCATTATGCAGGTCTGTTTCTTTGCTTTGGCGGGAGTCTTGCCGCAAGAAGAAGCGATCGCTAAAATCAAACAAGCGATTGATAAGACCTATGGTAAAAAAGGCGCTGAAGTTGTCCGCATGAACCTACAAGCCGTAGACAACACCTTAGACAACTTGCATCAGGTCAAATTAATAGACGCGATGAATCGCGTCTCTACTCCTGACTCTTGTACAGACGCGATGAATCGCGTCTTTCCTGTCTCCGCTCCCGAATTTGTACGGGAAGTTCTGGGGAAAATCATGGTATGGGAAGGTGATGATTTAGCTGTTAGCACTCTACCCGTTGATGGCACATTTCCCGTAGGTACTGCCAAGTGGGAAAAACGCAACGTTGCCGAGGAGATACCTGTATGGGAGCCGGATGTCTGCGTTCAGTGTGGTAAGTGTGTGATGGTTTGTCCCCATAGTGCCATCCGCGCTAAAGCTTATCAAGCGGATGAGTTAGTCAATGCACCAGGAACCTTTAAATCAATTGGTGCAAAAGATAAAGACTTTGCCAATCAAAAATTTACCATTCAAGTTGCCCCAGAAGATTGCACAGGATGTACTATTTGTGTAAATATTTGCCCTGCTAAAGATAAATCTGAACCATTGCGGAAAGCGATTAATATGGCGCAACAGTTGCCATTACAAGAACAAGAGCGAAAAAACTGGGATTTCTTCTTGAGTTTACCTAATCCTGACAGGCGATCGCTAAAATTAAACCAGATTCGCCAACAACAACTGCAAGAACCTTTATTTGAATTTTCTGGTGCTTGTGCAGGTTGTGGTGAAACACCTTATTTAAAACTATTAACACAACTGTTTGGCGATCGCGCCGTCATCGCTAATGCTACAGGTTGTTCTTCAATTTATGGTGGAAACCTCCCCACGACTCCTTGGACAACAAACGCCCAAGGACGCGGCCCGGCGTGGTCTAATAATCTATTTGAAGATAACGCCGAATTCGGTTTTGGCTTCCGCCTCTCCCTGGATAAACAGGCTGAGTTTGCGGCGGAATTGTTGCAACAGTTGGGGAGTGAAATAGATGAAAACCTTGTCTACTCCATCTTGAAAGCTGAACAAAAATCTGAGGCTGATATTTGGGAACAGCGCGAAAGAATAGAACTGTTGCAGCAGAAGTTAGATGAAATTGTCACTTTCGATCCTAACCTCAAATCCAAAATCCAAAATCTCAAATCCCTTGCAAATTACTTAGTGAGAAAAAGCGTCTGGATTGTTGGCGGTGACGGTTGGGCTTATGATATTGATTTTGGCGGCATCGATCATGTCATTGCCAGTGGTCGGAATGTCAACATCTTGGTTATGGATACAGAAGTGTATTCTAATACAGGCGGTCAATCTTCTAAAGCCACGCCACGAGCCGCAGTTGCTAAATATGCCGCCAGTGGTAAGTCTGCACCGAAGAAAGACTTGGGAATGATTGCTATGACATACGGAAATGTCTACGTAGCGAGTGTAGCCCTTGGTGCTAGAGACGAACATACTCTCAAAGCATTTTTGGAAGCAGAGGCTTATGATGGGCCATCAATAATTATTGCTTACAGCCATTGCATCGCCCACGGCATTAATATGACTACGGGGATGAATCATCAGAAAACTCTGGTAGAATCAGGTCGGTGGTTGCTGTATCGGCATAATCCAGAATTGCTTAACCAGGGTAAAAATCCATTGCAATTGGATATGCGATCGCCAACACAATCGGTAGAACATTCGATGTATCAAGAAAATCGCTTCAAAATGCTTACCAAGAGCAAACCCGACGTAGCCAAGCACTTATTAGAACAAGCCCAAGCTGAGGTAGATGCCCGTTGGCAGATGTATCAATATTTGGCAAAGCGGGAGATTCTCTGAATATCTGGGCTGGTTTTAGTTGACAAACATCAGCGATGTCTACGACAGGTGTAGCTGGGGCATCATTATCTGAAAATGACAAATGACAGACAAGACCTGGTTAATATAATACCTGTCTATGAAGGTTATTACGGAGTGATGCTATGCGCGAGTCTGTAATTTATCAGGATATTCAGCAGGAAAAAGCTTTATCGATTGTTATCCGACAACTTCGGCGTAAGGTTGGAACTGTTCCACCTGCACAGTTATTGAAAATTCAAGCTTTAGATTCAACACAGTTGGATGATTTAGCAGAGGCTTTACTTGATTTTTCGGATTTAACCGATTTAGAAGCTTGGTTAGCGCAAAATCAAAGTTAATATAGCAGAATTGGGAAGTACAACAAGCTCTAATGAGCGATCGCAACGACGGGCTATTCAGTGACGCATCATCATCATAAAATTATAGGGGCGATCGCATTATCTTAATGTAGGGGGATCTCTCATGACGAAAATCTCTTTATGACAGACAAAACCTCGCTTATATAATACCTGTCTATGTTTGATAACGTCTGTCGCTTTTTAGCAGAGTCATTTTCAGCCGATTTCGCCACCGGGCTACTTGGCGAATTTATTACACTTACTCAACTCAGTCTATCCGAATTATCCCTCGAAACAATTTGAGTAGATACGTTAATTCTGTTACACTCAGACAAGATTGTTCTGCATATCGACTCTACCAACTGAAGCAAAAGCTGAAATTCCCTTTCGGATGACTGATTATGGTTACATCTACATCTACTACATCTACAGTGCGTGTTATAGCAATACTTAATGGTAAATTCGGATCTATTCAACGTTCACGGGAATTGAAAATTGAAGCTTTAGGGCAAAACCAGTTGAGCAATTTAAGAGATATTTCACCTAATTTAGAGAATTTAGATGATTTAGATGCTTGGTTAGCGCAAAATCATGGTTAATACAGCAGAATTGGTGAATTCTCCGAGTCAGAACTGGAAAGTGAAACAAGCTCTAATGAGCTATCGCGTTCGACCGGCTATGAAGGTCGAACGCGAACAGCGTGTTGCAGATAAGACTCGCCAAGGCTTCTCTACCAGATGCTCCGCGAACGCTATCGGCATCGTACCATGATCATAAAATCATACAGGCGATCGCTTTATCCCAAGTTCAGGCGTAGGTGTAGCCCGTCGTAGACATCGCTCATTACTATAGCAGTTCTCAGTTGAGCGAAATACAGACCTAACAAGAACAGCCCCAACCCTTGTAGCGTTGGGGAGTAAAATTCAAAGCCTCTTTCCTAAAAGGAGAGAGGTCAAAGTAAAATCTCTTTGCGTAGCTCAATCAAAAGACCTCTCCCTGGTTTGACTACGCAAAACCGTCCCTTTTTGACGGGCGAGAGGGACAGACTTGAACTAAAGTTCAAGGTAGGGAGAAGTTTATTACCTGCGTGTGCCAATATCATCACATAGATGCTTATCATTCTCACTCTCACTCACACTGGGGTTGTTTTGCAAATAATCGCGCCCCCAAGTACAACCCTTAACCATTAAATCATTCAAATTGAGATTCCACACGATCACCGTCTTGTCTTCACTGGCAGAGGCAATGGTTTGACCGTCGGGGCTAAATGCCACGCCATTAACCGACTTGCTATGACCTTGGAAAGTTTGTAACAGTTGCCCGTTGAGATTCCACAACTTCACCGTGTTGTCTTTACTGGCAGAGGCAATAGTTTGACTGTCGGGGCTAAATGCCACGGCATTAACCGAACTGCTATGACCTTGGAGAGTATATAATAGTTGCCCGTTGGGATTCCACAACTTCACCGTGTTGTCTTTACTGGCAGAGGCAATAGTTTGACCGTCGGGGCTAAATGCCACGGCATTAACCGAACTGCTATGACCTTGGAGAGTATATAATAGTTGCCCGTTGGGATTCCACAACTTCACCGTGTTGTCATAACTGGCAGAGGCAATGGTTTGACTGTCGGGGCTAAATGCCACGCCATTAACCGAACTGCTATGACCTTGGAGAGTATATAATAGTTGCCCGTTACGATTCCACAACTTCACCGTGTTGTCTTCACTGGCAGAGGCAATGGTTTGACTGTCGGGGCTAAATGCCACGCCATTAACCGAACTGCTATGACCTTGGAGAGTATATAATAGTTGCCCGTTGCGATTCCACAACTTCACCGTGTTGTCTTCACTGGCAGAGGCAATGGTTTGACTGTCGGGGCTAAATGCCACGCCATTAACCGAACTGCTATAACCTTGAAGAGTTTGTAACAGTTTACCGTTGCGATTCCACAACTTCACCGTCTTGTCGCCACTGGCAGAGGCAATAGTTTGACCGTCGCGGCTAAATGCCACGCTATTAACTGAATTGATATGACCTCGGAGAGTTTGTAACGGCTGCTGCCCGTTGGGATTCCACAATTTCACCGTGTTGTCATAACTGGCAGAGGCAATGGTTTGACCGTCGAGGCTAAATGCCACGCTAGTAACCGAATTGCTATGACCTTGGAGAATATATAATAGTTGCCCGTTGCGATTCCATAGCTTCACCGTCTTGTCTTCACTGGCAGAGGCAATGGTTTGACCGTCGGGGCTAAATGCCACGCTAGTAACCGAATTGCTATGACCTTGGAGAGTTTGTAACAGTTTACCGTTGCGATTCCACAGCTTCACTGTCTTGTCATAACTGGCAGAGGCAATGGTTTGACCGTCGGGGCTAAATGCCACGCCATTAACCGAATTGGTATGACCTTGGAGAGTTTGTAATAGTTGCCCGTTGCGATTCCACAACTTCACCGTCTTGTCTGCACTAGCAGAGGCAATGGTTTGACCGTCGGGGCTAAATGCCACGCCATTAACCAAACTGCTATGACCTTGGAGAGTTTGTAACAGTTGCCCCTTGAGATTCCACAGCTTCACTGTCTTGTCATAACTGGCAGAGGCAATGGTTTCGCCGTCGGGGCTAAATGCCACGCTAAAAACATTGCTATGACCTTGGAGAGTTTGTAACAGTTTACCGTTGCGATTCCACAGCTTCACTGTTTTGTCATAACTGGCAGAGGCAATGGTTTGACCGTCGGGGCTAAATGCCACGCTAGTAACCAAACCGCTATGACCTGGGAGAGTTCGTAATAGTTGCCCGTTACGATTCCACAGCTTCACTGTCTTGTCATAACTGGCAGAGGCAATGGTTTCGCCGTCGGGGCTAAATGCCACGCTAGTAACGAAACTGCTATGACCTTCTAGTCGGTTACGTTCCTTCACTCCATAAACCACTTGCTGGAGTGTAGCTACTGCCAAAATGCGGATATCTGGTTCTACATTATTATTTGGAGTTTTGAGTTGTTTTCCTAAGTTCAAGCCTGCTACTAAAGCGTCAAGCTCTAAATTTGATGCCAGCAGGTTTTGTGATTTGAGACTTTGGATAAGGATTTTTGAATTTACTTGCTGTTTTTCTACCTCTTTGAAGGCTTTTTGGGCAATCAGACGTTGCTGGTTAACATAAACAGCCACCCCTGTCATCAAACCTGAAAATAATACTAGTACCGCCACATAAGGAAGTGCAGGTTTTAGACGCTCCCACCTATCCCGCAAGTTAAACGGCAAATGTTTATTAATCCACTTATAATCAAATACTTGCCGATAGATTTGATTCCGCACCCGCAAAACATTATTCTCCCGCCGCACCACCCCCGATAGCTTCAAGTGAGATTTAGCTAAAGACTGCTCCTCATCAACAACCGCCCGCTTACCCCAGCGAATCTCGCGGTAAATAGTCAAAACCTCCGGGTCTGGTGAGCGTTTAGTCAGCATATCCCGGACAAACTGCAAGTTATTATCTTGCTCACTCATTACGCCAAAAAATGTGCTGCTAACTATCTTGTCTATATGGGCTGCGGATAAGACTTGATCCCCTGTAGCCCCCCTTAAGAAGGGGGGAAGAATAGAACTCTTACTAAAGGTGGTTGGGGAAATCTCCAAAACTGGAAGTTGATTGCCCCCCTTTTGAAGGGGGGTTGGGGGGATCAAAACCAAGACACCACAAAGACGCTGCGTTAAATAAGGATGTCCTCCCGTCCACTTCAGCACCTGGCGTAATATCTGGTTGGCATCATCGCTGGGTAATCCCAATCCTTCAGCCAAAGGCAAAGCTTCCTCAAAGGTAAAATCAGTTAAATCTACACGCTGTCCAATATTAAACGGTGTGCGCTTGGCATCGCGGATTAAATCGCCGGGAGTCGCTACCCCCATTAAGACAAAAGAAAGCCGCCCAAATTCAGGATTAGTCGCACGGGCAACATAGAGATAACGAATGGCGATAAAAAAATCATCGGTAAAATCCAGGCTGAGGGTAGAGTCAATTTCATCGACAAAAATCACCACTTGCCCCTCAACCTCAGCCAGCAAAACCCTCTCAAAAAACTGTGTCAGCCGTTGCGATACTCCCAGATGCTCGTGTTCTTGCCACCAACTCACCACATCTGTATTAAACATGAGTTGGTCATCCAGCTTGACCAAAAAGCCTAAATACCACTGTTCGGCTGTGACACTTGCCCCCAATTCCTGGAGGTCAACAATTACCGAGGGAATTCCCTCCTCCATTAGGGTTTGCGCCGTGCGTACCATCAAGCTAGACTTACCCATTTGGCGCGGTGTCAGTACATAAGCAAAAGTTGCCGACCGACATAAACCCAGCAATTCTTCATCAGCTTGACGGGGAATGTAAATCCCACCGCCAGCCTGCACAGTCCCGCCAACAGTATAAATGGTTGGATTAGCCATGTAACAGACTCCGAGAAGAAAGGAAATGCAAAGGGCGTAGGCGTAGCCCAACCTAGGCATCGCTCCATTTACAATGACATTGTGTAATACATTTTGTCTATTTACCTGAAAATTGCTGTAAAAAGAATTGTAGTTTTGGTTGAGTAAAGCAAAACGCAACATTAAGCCTTAATTGTTGGGTTTCATTCCTCAGCCCAACCTACATGTATAGCTAAGAACGAGTCTTTGATAATTAAATATAAAATGTCATCAGGGCTATTTCATTCTATTTTTAGGGCAGTTTTTCCAAATCTTTTTGGGAAAAACAATAATTTAGCAATGAACCTACTCCTCAAAAATGCCCATTTTGTGATACTTAACCTGTATTCATAAAACGTGACATTTTTGAATGAAATAGCCCTGAATGTCATTGCGAGCGAAGCGAAGCAATCGCAAAGTCTCTGGGATTGCTTCGCTTCGCTCGCAATGACGGAACATATTATATTTATTTACGCCCATCTACTTACTCGTAAACAAGTCTTTGAACTGGATGAATCCACCTTTTATCTCCGTTAACGAGTCTTTGAACTGGATGAATCCACCTTTTATCTCCGTCAACGAGTCTTTGAACTGGATGAATCCACCTTTTATCTCCGTTAACGAGTCTTTGAACTGGATGAATCCACCTTTTATCTCCGTCAACGAGTCTTTGATACTCGTGGGTAATTTTTTTGTGCTGTCGGTAATTGCGTGCAACTACGCTGTAGTAGAGTGTGTTTAACTGACCAATTCCCCATTCCCCATTCCCCAATCCCAATGACAAATGACAAATGACAAAACGTATCTTTATCAGCTATAAGCGTAATGTTCATCCAGATGAGCCAGTAGCATCGCAAGTTTTCCAAGCGCTATCGCAGCAACACCAAGTCTTTATCGACCAAACAATGTCCATTGGCACACGCTGGGCTGAACGTATTGAAGCAGAAATCCGGCAAGCTGATTTTCTCATTACTTTTCTTTCCGCCTCCTCAACCCAAAGCGAGATGGTATTGGCAGAAATCGAGACAGCACACCACTTGGCAAAATCACAGCAGGGATGCCCGGTGATTCTCCCAGTGCGTCTGGCGTATCAAGAACCGTTCGTCTATCCTTTGAGTGCCTATCTAAATGGGATTAACTGGGCATTCTGGAAAGATGAAGAAGATACACCGCGCCTGATAGATGAATTGTTGCAAGCTGTCTCTGGCGGTGCATTGGCTATTGGTGAAGAAAAATCTAAGGCAGACTTACTCCAAATAAGTCAGCCCTCACCCCTACCCCATCCCTTTGCTTCAGCCCAGCCCGTCTCGCTGGAAATGCCGGAAGGGACAATGGAATCACAATCTGATTTTTACGTGGAACGTTCATCTGATGCACTTGCTTTGCAGACGATTGAGCGGCAGGGTGTGACAATTACGATAAAAGGCCCCCGGCAATTGGGCAAAAGTTCACTGCTAATCCGCACAATTAATACTGCTGTGAATGCAGGTAAGCGGGTTGCTTTGCTGGATTTCCAATTGTTTGACAAAGCCGCCTTAACTAATGCTGAACTCTTCTTTCGCCAGTTCTGTACTTGGTTAACTGATGAACTGGAAATGACCGATAAAGTCGATGAATATTGGAATATGCCCTTGGGCAATAGTCAGCGGAGTACCCGCTATGTCGGTCGCTACCTACTAAAGGAGTTTGGCAACCCTCTTGTTTTGGCGATGGATGAAGTTGAAAGGGTCTTTGATACTGATTTTCGCTCTGATTTCTTTGGAATGCTGCGAAGCTGGCATAACAGCCGCGCCACTGCTGCCATTTGGAAGCAACTGGATTTAGCGCTGGTTACTTCCACCGAACCCTACCAGCTAATAGATAATCTCAACCAATCTCCCTTTAATGTTGGGCAAGTAATTGATTTAGAGGACTTTACAGCAGCACAGGTGGCTGACCTCAACCGCCGTCACCATTCCCCCCTCAACCCTAACCAAGAACAGCAATTAATCGCCTTGCTAGGGGGACATCCTTACTTAATTCGCCTTGCACTCTACTCAGTTGCAAGCGGGCGCCTCTCTGCTACCGAACTATTTGCCAAGGCTACTACTGATAATGGCCCCTTTGGCAATCATCTGCGTAATCATCTCTTTCGGTTGCATAACAAACAGGAGTTGGTTCAAGCAATGTTCCAAATAATTCGCCAAAATATCTGCGAAGATGAGCGAATTTTCTTTCGCCTCCGGGGTGCAGGTTTAGTGCGGCGGGAAGGGCGTATGGTGTTACCGCGTTGTCAACTTTACGCCGAGTATTTCCGGGAGCATCTGCGTTGATACACGGGTTTGGAGGCAGGAGGCAGGGAGCAGGAAGTAATGATTGCAACACATCACACATCCTTTGTAGAGACGGCGATTTATCGCGTCTCCTACGTTAACCGAACCTGTGAAGCTGACTCTCGGCTATTTAGATAGACGAGTCATTTCAAACAATTGCTGGGCATTACTTCCTAAAAAAGCATCAAAAAGTATCTGCTTTCCAGATTCAACTTCCACTAGATAGCGCTGGGCAATTTCATAATAGGCGTAAGTCCAAGGGATCTGAATCTCTGCGCCACTTTTATCATCTAATACTGTCACCATTTCCGTTACTGCTTGAGTTGCAGTTTGCCGCAAACCACAAGCAACATTTCCCTCTATCTCTGCTTTCATTGGTACACCCAGGTTAGCCAAGCCACTAGCGGTAGTATCAATGTCTGGATATTCTGGGGTGTTCTGTCCGTTGACGTAGCCTGTAAAGTGGTTGACAGCATATCCGTGCAGCAACACCCAAGCCCCATACTGAGTAACCTGATTCACCTCTTCAACAACAGAACGCTGGGGAGGTTGCCAAGGACGGGTGAAGACTTGCTGGAGTTGTTTGGCAATGGTTTCAATGTTCCCGTCTTTTTGTAGAAGAGTAAGCGGTGAGGTCAGTTCCTGTGGGATTGCAGATACTGTTTTAGAGATGAGTTGGGCAATATTAGCAGGCAATTCATCGACAATCAACTCGCTGATAAAGAGCTTGGGTAAGTTAAATTCCTCTTGCTGCGGATGACGATAATGACGGGCGTACAAATGGGTTTTAGCAAAAGTATACTCTCCAGCCGCCACGTAACCTAAAGCTTCTGCAAGTTGTGCGAGATAGTCAATTCCTAAGTTAA
Source organism: Nostoc sp. 'Peltigera membranacea cyanobiont' 232 (assembly GCF_002245985.1). Classification (NCBI taxonomy): domain Bacteria; kingdom Bacillati; phylum Cyanobacteriota; class Cyanophyceae; order Nostocales; family Nostocaceae; genus Nostoc; species Nostoc sp. 'Peltigera membranacea cyanobiont' 232. Next base: position 8,018 of record NZ_NOLK01000161.1, on the reverse strand, counting down.
CTTGACCCTCTGGACTATCAACTAATAAACGCAAAGACCGAAAGGCGATGTGGTCGTTGGCGACAGTCCCACCCACAGCAGTAATCATTTGCTGGTAGGTACGGGCATGATTTACTCTGGTGCTGTATTCTTGCCAAAGTAATTTCCATAAATTAAGGGCTATTTCGGGTTTCATATAGATTTGTCATTTGTCATTAGTTAACAATAGAGACGCGATTAATCGCGTCTGTACAAGTCCCACTTATCTTTTAAGAACTTAAAATCTCGCTAATAATTTGAAGGGCGATTTGAATTTGGTCGCTGTCGATAACTAGAGGGGGACAGAAACGAATTGCTGCTTTACCGCAACCTAGCAATAATAAACCGTGTAAAAAAGCTTCTTGGATAATGCGATCGCGTAATTCACGATCTAGATTACCTTGTTCGTCCAATAAATCCACCGCAACCATCAAACCTTTACCTCGTGGCGGCGATACTCTGGGAAATCTTTGATGCAACTGGGTAAGACTAGCTTGTAAAAATTCTCCCATCTGGGTAGCGTTTGCTATCAAACCACTTTCTAGCAATCGCAGTGTGGCAATACCGGCAGCACAAGCAACGGGATTACCGCCAAATGTGGTAGCGTGAGAACCTGGAGGCCAAGTCATTAACTCTGGTCTTGCAAGTATTGCTCCTAATGGCAAACCACTGGCGATACCTTTCGCAGTAGTAATAATATCAGGCATCACACCCCAATGCTCGATCGCAAATAAACGACCAGTCCGCCCCATTCCCGCTTGCACTTCATCCACTACCATCAGAATACCGTGGCGATCGCAAATATCCCGAATCCGTTTTAAAAAACCATCCTCTGGTACGATATATCCACCCTCTCCCTGAATTGGCTCGACTACGATCGCAGCGACTTCTTGCGGTGGTAAAATTGTCCCAAATAGCTGTTGTTCCAGGTAATCTAAGCTGGCGTGAGTGCCGTAGGGAATATGAGTTACCCCAGGAACTAAAGGGCCAAAATTTGCTCGTTGCACTGCTTTGGAACCCGTCAGAGACATTGCCCCATAAGTGCGTCCGTGAAATGCGCCTAAGAATGCCACAATTAGCGATCGCTTGGTGTAATATCTAGCTAGTTTAATCGCTGCTTCGTTTGACTCTGCCCCGGAATTGGTGAAAAATACTTTTGCGGGGAATGCACTGTTACTGTGTAGTTGAGGAAAAGGGGCACGAATCGCTAATTGTTCTGCTAATTCCACCATTGGTTCATAATAAAAATCCGTCCCTGACATGTGCAGTAGACGCGCTGACTGTTCTTGAATTGCTTTGACGACTTCCGGGTGGGCGTGTCCGGTGGCGGTAACGGCTATACCTGCGGTCATATCGAGAAATACATTGCCATCCACATCTTCTACCATACAGCCCTGACCGCGAGATACAACTAAGGGGTAATCGCGGGTGTAAGAAGGGGAAGTGACGGCGCGATCGCGTTGTACAATTGCTTGAGCGCGAGGCCCAGGTAAGGAAGTTATTAATCGGGGTGTACGAAGTAAATTTAAGTTAATAGGGATACTTAACATTATTTTTTAATTTTTTAAACATTACTGATGATTAAACGCTAAAGCTTGATTGGTTACAGTAGCATTTGATTCCATTAGTAGAGAAATTACGCATTTACCGAAAAAGCTTCATAGTAAAGATTTTGGTATTTTGTAAGACTTTGCCCGTTTTTATAACACAACTTCTGCGATCGCGTCATATTGTCGCTTAAAATCCAAGGCGTTGCATAAATGCGGGATGAGTTTCTGGTTGAAACCATTGAAAATTCGTTCCAAATTGGGCGAAATCATCCTATGATTCAGCAACGCCATTGCTTTTGCGATCGCATTTGTTAAGAGGTTGTTTAAAAAGTATTTTGCTGTCACTTTAGACACTTTTAGTGATTTTAAATCAGAAATTAAGTAGGTTGGCTCAAATAAACCTAACTATGTAACGAAATATAAAGTTGCCTAAACTCTTGCGATTGCTTCACTTCGCTTCGCTCCGTTCGCAATGACATAGTTATAAATTTTCACACCCACTTACTTATCAAACAATTCGGCCCAAAAGAAAAAAATAAACGTAAAAAAAACTAAACTATAGGAATCCGGTTTGATTTCTGAAAAGATACGTAGGGTGCGTTACGCTGTCGCTAACACACCAAACCCTTGATAATGGTGCGTTACGAACTTCGTTCTAACACACCCTACATACCTAATTTTGTTCAAAAATCAAATAGGAGTCCTATAGATACCATAGGTATTAGTGAAAATGATCTCTGGATAGCTGCTACAGTTTTACGTCATTCTTTGACCTTTTTTAATTAAAAATTAAAAGTTAAAAATTAAAAATTAAAAATAATAATAATTTTTAATTAATTAATTTGGGGCACAAGCCCCCACTGAATCTTTGATTCAGTGGTCTACAATAAGTGGTGGGTTCAAGCCCCCACTTATTGCAATTTTTAATTAATAATTTTTAATTTTTAATTGGAGCGTTCGCGCAGCGTCTCGTAGAGAAGCGACTTGACTCTTGTTTCATCTGATAGTGACTTTGAGCGAATGCGACAAGTCAGAGAAATTTCTTGGGAAAGTTGGGTGTAAATTAAGCAGGCTAAAAAATTTTACTTATTAAAAACATCTAATTTCCATCGACTCAACTGAAAAACTTCTCCACGCATCTCACAAATATTTCCACACCCATTCCCAAGGCGGTTTCATCAAAATCAAACCGGGGATGATGATGAGGATATGCCAAATCTTTCTCTGGATTCGCAGAACCTATAAAGAAATAGCAACCAGGAACCTCTTGCAAGAAAAATGACATATCCTCAGCGGCCATAGTTTGGCATTCTGGCACAATACCTATCGGGGTTTCTACCACTTCTTCTGCTACAGTTCGCACCAATTCCGCAATCTTAATATCATTAATTACTGGTGGATAAAGTGCCCAGTATTCTAAGTCATAACTCGCACCATGACTTTGACAAATTCCAGCAATAATCTGCTCGACACGCTGGTTAAAAAAGCCTTTCAAACTAGGATTAAAATACCTGACAGTAGCACTCATTCTCGCTGTATCAGCAATCACATTCCGCTTGGTTCCAGCATGAAGTTCGCCCACCGTTACCACAGCTGAATCAATAGGATTCACATTCCGAGCGACAATGGTTTGCAAAGCATTTACAATTTGGGCAGCAACTACAACGGAGTCAATAGTTTGATGGGGTAGTGCGCCATGTCCACCTTTGCCCAAAATTGTGCAGTTAAAGCACTCCACAGCAGCCATCAACGCCCCAGCCCGCACACCCACTGTTCCCAAGGGTAAGTTATTCCACAAGTGCAAGCCAATAATTGCGTCAACATCAGGATTTTTCAGGACTCCAGCTTCAATCATCGGCTTTGCGCCACCGGGTGATTCTTCTGCTGGCTGAAAGATAATTTTCACCGTACCGGAAAAGTCTTGGCGATGCTGCTGGAGATAGTAAGCTGTACCTAATGCGATCGCAGTATGTCCATCATGTCCACAAGCGTGCATGACTCCATTATGCTGCGATTTGTAGGGCACTTCGTTAAGTTCTTGGATTGGCAAAGCATCCATATCTGCCCGAATCGCTAAAACTTTCTCTGCACCTAGTTTGTTACCCTTAATGGTGGCAACAATGCCAGTGTGGGCAATACCAGTTTGATGCTCAATTCCCCACTCTTGCAGCTTTTGTGATACAAACTCAGCCGTCAGTTTTTCTTGAAAACCCAACTCTGGTTGTTGATGCAATCGCCGCCGCCACTCTACCAATTGTGGTTGCAATGAGCGAATTGCCAGTCGGATGCGAGATAGATCGACAGAAGATGGATTGGGAAAGGTAGAAACCATTATGAAGACAAGCTAGTTTAAGTACAGCTAACTTAGTTTATCGTAGGTAATGGCGAAGAATCATCATCATAATCGTCTTAACCAGTTACCAGTTAAAATTAATTCTGCAACCAACCAGCCATCACAGCAACTATTAAAAATACACCCATCGCCAAACGGTAGAAAACAAAAATCCAGGTACTGCGTTTTTCCAGGTAGCGAAGGAGTCCCCAAATTGCTGCAAAAGCGGAAATGCTGGCGGAGATTAAGCCTACCAACAAAGTTAACCAACCGGCTGTACTCAGTCCTGCTTTTGTAAGAGTATGGAGTTCTACAGCACCTGCCAAAATCACGGCTGGTAAGCCTAACAAAAAAGAAAATCGGGCGGATGTCTCCCGTTCCATGCCCAAAAATAACCCAGCAGTGAGGGTGGAACCAGAGCGAGAAACACCAGGAATCAGGGCAAAAGCTTGAGCAACCCCTACCCAAATGCCATCCCAGAGGGTGAGGTTGTCAAAAGTGCGATCGCGTCCTCCACGTTTTTCGGCGATCGCTAGCAATGCTGACATAATAATTGAAGCCGCACCGATAACTACTAACCCTCGCATCGGTGAGTTGCAGGCGTTAAGAATTGGTTTGAGTAGCACACCAGCCACAGCAATGGGCAAGGTTCCAATCAATAAGCCCAACATCAGTTGCAAAGAACTAGATTGATAGTCTTGTCCGCTAATTGCTCTAACTGTCTCTCCGGTTAATTTTTTTAAGTCTTGCCAAAAATAGACTAAAACTGCACTCAAGCTAGCTAACTGCATTGCTGCTGAAAAAGCAGATCCCGGATCTTTCAGTCCCAATAGAGTTGGCACTATCCGCAAATGAGCAGTACTGCTAATTGGTAGTAGTTCTGTAATTCCCTGAACGATGCCTAAAATAATTACGTCAATCCAGCTAAGATTAGCAAAGTCTAGATTCACTTCACTACCGTTGCCACAGACTGCACTCGCCACCAGAAAAGAAAGCATCATATCAGGCGTAAATAATTTACTTTTAATCAAACACCGACAAAGTAACTTATGTTAGTGACGCTTCTGTGACTAAGACATGGCACTTGGATGACATCTAAATAAATACAACAAAATATTGTGTGTTCGCGCAACGTGTCCTTAGGCAACAAATATTATTTGGTTATTTTAAAAACCTCTTTAACTAGTCATATTTCGCACAGACTAAACTTGCTAATTAAGTGTTTTTTTAGTCACAAAAATTAAATAAGGCAGGTAAATCCTGCCTTGTGTGTCACGAAGAGTTAGGTTAATTTCATCTTTTCTTAGCATTGCACGTCTTATTGACAAAGCTATTACCAAGTTATGTCAAAATTGTGACTGCACCAGTTGTAAAAAGTGATTGGACATTCGCTACTTTTTTTCCAATAACCAATAACCAATAACCAATTCACAGTGTCAGTGTTTCCCAATCTAAATCTGACGCTATTTGAGCAAGTTTATCTAAATCAGTCAGGTTATCTAAATAGGGTAAGCAGCCTAAGACTGGCGTGTTAGTGAGTGATTGAATCAATTGCAGTGGTGTCCAATCAGCTATTTCTGCATCTGTTCGAGGTTGTACGCAGTTCAAAACAATGCCTTTAAGATTGATGCGCGATTGCCTAGCTAATGCGACGTTCGCCACTGCTTGAGCGATCGCACCCAATCTAACTGGCACTACCAATACTGTTGGTAAACGCCATTCTGCCGCTAAATCAGCTACCGTTAATTCCTCAGTTACTGGCGAACCTAACCCTCCCAAGGCTTCTATAAGCACAAAATCACGCTGTGATCGCAATTTAGACAAAGCTTGCCAAACCACTGCTAAATCGACTCGACGATTTTCTCTTGCGGCGGCGATGGGAGGGGCTAAAGGTGCTTCAAAATATAACGGTGTAATTTCTTCTGAGGATTGTTCTAGCGCAAATAGCTTTTGATACCACTCGCGATCGCCAATCCCCGATTGAATCGGTTTCATGATTCCCCAGCTACGCTGCGGGTAATATTTTTGCCAATAGGCTGCTAACGCTGTTGTTAAAACAGTTTTACCAGCTTCTGTATCAGTTCCAGTAATCAGTAGTGTGTTTAACATTAATTAATTAATTTCTTTGGCCAGAAAATGGTTGTGTTCCATCAGCCGGCGGCAAGGTTTGTGTTTGACCAGTGGTCGGTGTTGGAATCGGTGTCTCTGTAGGAATTGGAATCGGTGTTTCTGTGGGAATTGGAATCGGTGTTTCTGTAGGAATTGGAATCGGTGTTTCTGTAGGAATTGGAATCGGTGTTTCTGTAGGAATTGGAATTGGTGTTTCTGTAGGAATTGGAATTGGTGTTTCTGTGGGAATTGGTTGAACTGGTTTTTCTAATGCAACATTCAGGTTGTAATTGCTTTCGGCAACTCCTGAAAGTAGTGTTAACTCAATAGTATATCTACCAGTAACCAGCAAATTGCCTTGATACGCCGTTATTTGCTGAGTATTAGGATCGATTGCTTGTTGATTGGGACTTAAGACTGTTAGCAAAACGCTGCTTCCTGGCTCAAGAAATGCAGTTAACTTGTCACCTTGCTGCCCCAAAAAAGTGTAGCGGATGATTTGATTTATTTTGAGAGTATCTTTAACTGTGGCTGTATTATTAGCTGCTCCCAGGTTGAGCCGCCTACTAGATACAACAGGTTGCTCTTTGGTGGGTGTGGGAGTAGATGTAGGTGTAAATGTAGTACCACCAGAAATAACTGGTGAAGGAAAATTTTGGGGAAGCGTCTGAGTTGGTGATGGTTTTGGCTGACTGCGGATAGAACTGACCAACGCCCAAGAACCAAATCCGGCAACGATCACTACAGCAGTGCCAATTGCTGCGATCGCTAAGGGGTTATCCAAGACTGAACTAGGGAGACTTGGTGGAATCACTGGATCGGGTTGTTTCTTCGGCGAAGCTGCTGGTGGTACTGAGTCAGGACGGCGACTAACAGCCATTGTCTGCAAGTTAGATGTATTCAGGGGCGGAAGGCTAACTTGCAGTAAAGGTTGTAGTGCTTGAGATACACTAGCAGCACTCTGATAGCGATCGCTCGGTATATGATTCAACATTCGATTCAAAACCTGGGCAAATCGCGGATTAACTGTTACCCATCGCTGCCAATTCCAAGTTAGTTGATTTTCGTCAAATAGATCCCTTGGTTCTTTACCAGTCAGCAAAACAATCGCACTTACCGCTAAGGCATACAAGTCACTACTAGGATAAGCTCCCCCTGTTTGCATTTGTTCGCTAGGAGAGTAGCCTAATTTTCCCACAGTGGTTTCGGGCATTGCACTCTCTGGCGATCGCAAGCGCGTTGCTAGTTCTTTTACCACCCCAAAGTCAATTAACACAGGTTTAGCATCACTATCTCGCAAAATAATATTTTCTGGCGAGATATCCCGGTGAATAATTCCTCGGCTGTGAATATGCTCTAAAACTGGCAATAACAACTGTATTAGTTGCAATACTTCCGGCTCTGTGAAAGTTCGACCAATAGCTAGCCGTTCATCCAGTAAAGTTCGGTATGTCTGACCTGCAACGTAATCCTCCACCAAAAACAAGCGCTGGTCTTGCTCAAATCTTTCCCGGAATTTAGGTACTTGTGGATGTTCTATTTGATACAAAATTGCCGCTTCTCGGTGAAAAAGCTCTTGCGCCTTTTCTAAAGCCAAAGCCTCCGTTGCTGTTGAAATCAATTCCTTGATCGCGCAAAGTTCATTAAAGCGCCTCTGGTCTTCTGCCAGATAAGTTCTACCAAATCCTCCTTGTCCGAGAATTTGAATTATGCGGTAACGGTTTTGCAAGACAGTGCCAACTTTAATGGGTGGTTGCATGATCGATTGATTGAGTGTGGTAGCAACTGAGGAGGAAGTTACCCCCAGTTAGGAGTATACGCAAAGTCAGGCTTCAAGTCCCGTTATGTAATTCTGAGAACACATGAAGAGTCCTAAGTTCCGAGTACTGTTAGCGGTAGCGGGGCATTTAGCCCGTGCTAAGTTGCAAGACCGCCCCCAAGCCCGGATTTCTCACCACATCTCTCAAAACCTTGTACTCTTGAGCAGGGGAGCAGAGGAGCAGAGGAGC
>NZ_NOLK01000160.1:0-18570 GCF_002245985.1 Nostoc sp. 'Peltigera membranacea cyanobiont' 232 | reverse complement strand
CCTCTGCCCCTCTGCTCCTCTGCCCCTCTGCCCCTCTGCTCCTCTGCCCCTCTGCCCCTTTCCTCAAGCTAAATGCGGGTAACGCCAAGGGGTCTCCCCAAGTGGAGCCTGTGGCGTGGATTTAGGGGGATCTAAAACTTTTGATACCGACAAGAGGACTTTTCAAACATCCTCTAAAAGAGAATTGCTAATTTTGATAAGCGTAGGCGTAGACATCGCTTCCACCTTGTTGGATGCAAAATCCAGATTAATACAGGTTAAAAATAACTTTAAGTAATACCTTAGTAAGTTGGCAATAAATAAAGTCAACTATTAAAGCTTGTCATTTGTTATTTACAAGTGTGAAATCGGCTGATGCAGCTTTCACTAGTGGCAGGAAAAGTGACAATCAATACAGTTATGTTAGCTATGTTTATTTATACCCACCTATCCGATCGCCATCCAGCAAGAATGTATTATTTATCACAATTAATAATTAATTTAAGAACAGGTAAGTAACTGTTGAATAACTGTTTTAAAACATGAAACAATGAGGAGATAGCTAAGACAGTAAAGAAAAAAGCACGTAGATAATTAGCGATATGAAGCAATCTAAGAGCAATCGGAAACGCGGACTTGTCCTAACGATCGCTGGGCTAAAGCGTTTACAAGCAGCGATTTTGGCGATGGAGAAGGTTCAAAACAATGGCAATCACTTCACTCTAGAAGATTTAGGCGATCGCATGAATGTTTCCACCAAAACCCTAAACCGATTATGGTCGTTGAATACAGGCGTGGATCAAAAAACCCTGAAATTGTGCTTTACCGCCTTTAACCTAGAATTATACAGGGAAGACTATGCAATTTTGAGTGAGCCGAATAATACTGAAAGCTCTCGAACTTTCTCACTCAGTTTGGATACACAACAGAAAAGAATGTCTCAGTCTTTATCCTTGGATCTATTTGTTACTCAGCATTATGGTCAACTCGAAAATCTTTGGTCATACCCAGACGGCCCCGTACCTCTAGATTCGCCGTTTTATGTCGAACGTTCTCCCATTGAGGAACTAGTTTATCGAGAAATAATTCAACCAGGCTGTGTAATCCGAATTCGAGCGCCAAGAGAGATGGGTAAAAGTTCTCTTGTGCTGCGGCTGTTAGCCTTTGCCCAAATGCAAGGTTATCGCCCGGTGAACCTAAATTGCAAGCAAATTGAAGCGAGCTGTCTGAGAGACTTAAACAAGCTTTTGCGTTCTTTTTGCTGGCAAATTGCAACAGCATTAGGTATAGAACCCAAGTTAGATGACAACTGGGATGACGAAATCGGCTGTAAGTTGAGTTGCAGTTTATACTTGCAATCTTATTTGCTCAAGCAGAGTAAAAGTCCAGTGGTTTTAGTGTTAAATGAGGTTGACCGCTTTTTTGAATATCCTGAAATTGCTCAAGAGTTCTTTGGTTTGTTGCGTTCTTGGTATGAGGACGCACGACAAGATACCCAATTACACAAACTAAGGCTAGTGGTTGTTTACTCTACAGAAGTGTACGTCTCCCTGGATATCAACCGTTCCCCATTTAATATCGGACTACCGATTCATCTGCCAGAATTTACTAAGCATCAAGTCGAATATTTAGCCCAACGACATGGGCTAGACTGGACTTCTGGTAACGAGACTACGCAACTGATGTCTCTAGTGGGGGGACATCCAGCCTTAATTCGCATTGCTCTGTATTATCTCTGCTGTCAAAGAATTACTTTAGAAGAACTGGTACAGGAAGCGATCGCTAACGGCGGTATCTACCGTTATCATTTATGGCGACACTGGGCAATCTTGCAAGAAAATTCCAGTTTGGTAAAAGCATATATTGAAGTTGTGGGCGCAAAGCAAAGCATTTCTCTCAATCCCATTGATGCTCATAAGCTCGAAAGCTTGGGGCTGATAACTTATGAAGGCGATCGCATTCTACCGCGTTGTCAACTCTACCGTGCTTACTTTAAAAAACAACTAGGCGTTGCTGAATTTGAATATAAATCATTGCAGAAACGTGCTTGAAAAAACTCTCAGGTACTTTTTCTCTCACGTTTCTATGCTCATTAAAACTCTGGGCAGAGAATTCCTTTGCCCAGAATTTTAATAAGCGTCAATCTTACTTTTCCTTTAGGAGTGCCGATTTCGATATTTACAACCAAAAAGAATTAACTATTTGACCAATAAAGCTGATAATCCTCGATAAAAAATGTTCCATTATTGGAAGACATTTTGAAAAAGAAGTAATAATCTCCTGGCTCCCAAATACTAAATTCCTGCTCTTGTTCTTGAGCAGTAGCTGTCGAACCACCGTTGGGGATAGTCATGCTAGCAGTTTGTGTTCCGTTCTGCGCTCTCATCAGAAAAACTTCCAACAGAGAAAAACCCTGTAGTTCGGCAGAATAACGAATTCTGAAGCGGATTTTTCCTCCATTTCGGAGAGTCTTTTGAACAGAAAAATTTTCAGTTTGAATGGGATTTCCAGACAGTTTAATGCCCTGGTCTTGTGTTAAAATATGGTTTTGCTCTACTGAACTCATTAGTTTTCCTCCTCAAAAGTAATAGGGTCTATTGAGATAGTTACATTCTTGACAAATGTATTTTGGTAAGAATTCAGTACAGGCTAAAGCCCCCGCTATCACTAACAGGAATCATAAGTCAGAATTTAGAAAGAGTCTAATATAGGAATCCGGTTTGATTTCTGAAAATATCCGTAGGATGTGTTAGCACGGAGAGTACGGCATCAAACCCTTGATAATAGTGCGTTACGAACTCCGTTCTAACACACTCTACAATACCTAATTTCGTTCAAAAATCAAATAGTAATCCTATATGATTGGTAAGTAAGTTGCTCAAATTAAATATAAAATCTCACACTGTCTCCGGCTTCCCTCTCCTTAGTAAAGAGAGGGATTGAGGGTGAGGTTTGATCGTTATATTTAATTACGCCTACCTACTTATATGCGATTAATCAAGTTTTATTTTGATTCTCTAATTATTCTGATTTCTGAATTCTTACTATCCCGTTTGTATTTTCCCGTCATTGCCAAGAAAATGCAACGACAGATAAGACAGTTAAGACAGTTAAGAAAATACTTAAAAAATTGATTGCAAAAAAATAATCTAGACTTAACGGTTAACTATATAGGACTCATATTTGATTTTTGAAATACACGTAGGGTGTGTTATGCCGTAGGCTTAACGCACCACCCTTTATGTTTTGGTGCGTTACGGAAGCCGTAACACACCCTACACATACTTAGATTCAGAATTCTGGATTTGGAATTCTTCTTCAAGAAACTTGTATATCTTGGAGCTTTGCCACCATTTCTGCACGCGCCGAAACCTTCAACTTACGAAACATCCTCTTCAAAGCTTGTTTGACAGAATTTTGCGTAATCCAAAGTTTTTCCCCAATTTCTGCGTTTGTTAACCCCTGTCCGACTAACTCGGCAATTTGTAACTCCCGCGCTGTTAGAGGACTTACTAAAAGGGAATGGGATATTTTTGGTTTTGTCCGCAGAGTTGCCATTTTTGCTGACAAATGAATGCATAAGGCACTCAAATCGGCTAAATCGTTGCCGTTAAAAGCAGGATTTCCCTTATCACGAGCTAAGTTAAGCGTTCCGACAAGGCGACCATCGCAAACAATTGGCCCAGTCATTACGTGTTCGTGATCGGAACGCGAACAAAAATGCTTCCAGTCTTTTGGTGATAATAACAACTGCTCATGGGCGGGAGCATGACGCTCAACCACGTAGCGCCCGACTGGATTGCTTTCTAAGCATACTGCTGGAATACCTTGAACATCGATTTGGGCCGTTGGCTGCTCATTTAGGAAATAAATGCCCCAATTTTGCACGCCAAAATGCTCACCAATTTTATCCGTGAGAGCTAGCCTTAATTCTTGCTCATTTTGGACATTGGCGATCGCATGAAATATGGCGTGGAGAGAATTAACCATAAGTGTAAAGTGTACCCAGTTGGGGACTATCCAAGCCTCAACAATTACTTCTATGCTAATACCAAGGAAACTAAAACGCTAATTACAGTAGCGACTAGGAGAAGCAACATGACAGTTACACAACTCTCTGCTCAGGAACTTTTCCGGGCTGCTTATGAGAACCGCTATACTTGGGACAAAAATTTCCCAGGCTATACTGCAAATATTACCTATAAGCATGAGGATAAAGTTTTTACAGGCAAAGTTATCATCAGCGCTAATCTCAAAGCCGAAGTTTTGGATGTAGATGACGAGTCGGCCAAGCAGGCAATTCATGGTCAAGCATGGGAGATAGCAATTCACCGTATCCGCCGCCGCTTTGAAGACACCCACAGCGCCAATACATTTAGCTATGGTAAAACTGACGAAACTGGTGCGGTTGAGCTTTTAATGGGTGGTAAGGCTGAGGGCGATAAATATAAAGTTCGCAATAATGAAGTATGCCATGTTCACCGTCTAATCCACGCTACTTTTGTGACAATTGACACCTTCAGCAGTCATGACACTGGAGAAGGCTACCTGTCCCATACTTATGACTCTGTGTATCATGACCCCAAAACTGGGGAACAAAAAGGCGGTAAAAGCGAATTTATCGATGAATATGAAAAAGTTGGTGACTATTTCATCCTAAATCGTCGGGAGATTCGCACCGAGACAGCAGGACAATTATCTACTCAAGAATTTGTCTTCTCTGACATCAAATTGTTGGAACCTGTTGCTGCTTAAGCTTTATTTGGGAATTTAAACATTAGCGTCGGCACAGCCCCCCGCAGGCAGTGCCGACGCTAATGTTTAACATTTTAAGCAATATGCGATCGCCTTAATTTCAATCAAAACATAATATTATGTATTAAGTAAAAATAAGCTGCCAGCCAATAATAAAAATTGCTATATCCGCAAAAATATGACTGATGTATCCAGTCCAAATTGAGCGATAGGTTAAGTAGCACCACGACCATACTACTCCTGCAATAAACACGCCCAATGAGCATAATATAGTGGTTTTCCAATCGAAGTAGGCTGATAGACCTACAACGTGATGAATTGTAAAAAATAGCCCACAGATTACTACAGCCAAAGGGGAAGTTAGTAATATTTCACATTTGCGGTACACAAACCAACGCCAGACAAACTCCTCAAGCAAAGAATTGATGAATATCCAGTATGCTGCACCTACTAAATAAATAGTAAAACTGTTCAATCCGACCTGATTTGCTCTATCTCGAACATATTCAACATCTATCCACTGTGCGCCCAGGAGCCAATAAACAATCAAGATTATGGATAGCATCAATAGTCCTAATCCGGCTCCAACTAACAAATCGCGTCTCTTCGGATATTCAAATTTTAAATTCTCTTTATCGACAAATAACAACCAAATAATGGGTATAGCTAGCAACCATATTTTAGAGAAAAGAGCTATTAAATGTCCTATTATTCCAGGAAGGATATACAGTTCAGTTGCAACACCAATGCTAGGAACTGGCACAAGCAACAACAAACCTAGTAGTGCATTTAAATTGGGGCTATCTTTCAACATGCAAAGGTTTTCCTGTATTTCGATGCTTTAAATTTTTCCTAATATAGGAATCCTATTTAATTTTTTAAAAAAATCAGTACAACTCAAAGAGCCTTCTTTGCTGTTGTCTGCTACACAAATAAATTCAAAAATCAAAGCGGACTTCTATATATGTGAAGTATAAAACTTTAGTACTACAATCGGAATTAAAGCAGGTGACAGTTTGCACGTCGTCACATAATTTTATTAATTCTGAAATTTTTTTAATATTCAAAGATTACTATAGGAATCCGGTTTTATTTCTGAAAATATACGTAGATACGTAGGGTGTGTTAGCGATAGCGTAACGCACCTAAGCATAAATCGTGGTGCGTTACGAACTCCGTTCTAACACACCCTACAATATCTAATTTTGTTCAAAAATAAAATAGTAATCCTATATGGGCATCTAAAGGTAGCATCCATTATAATCTCCAAACTCACTAATAAAATGGAGTGCTTTTTAGCACTCCATCGCTACAATATTATTCTTCTGTTAGCTAACCGAACTCGAATTACTGAAAAATAATGAGGTGGAAATTAGAACCCTTTTTGCCACTACTTAAGTCACAATATAAGGCGAGTCAATCGCCGCTACACGACCAGCATCTAGCAAGGCTTGATATACCATAACTGTTACCTCAGCGCGTGTAGCATCGCGGGTGGGATTAAATTGTTTGAGGTTCGGGTGATTGACAATAATCCCCTTGTCTATAGCTTTTACGACCTCATCTTTAGCATAATCAGGAATCTTTGCTTGGTCATCAAAAGCTTTGATAGATGCTGTACCATCAGCAGATAATCCCAACCCATTCACTAGGGAGACAATCACTTGCACGCGCTGGATATTTTTGTTGGGGCTAAAGGTATTGTCAGGAAAACCAGAGAGAAATAAACCTTGATATGCCTGTTGAATTACCTTGGATGCCCAAAATTCTGCTGGTACATCTTTGAATTTGATTGCAGAGCGATTTGGTGGTGGGTTGAAAGCTTTTACCAGTAATGCGGCATATTGCGCCCGTGTCATTGTAGCATCAGGTTTAAATGTGCGATCGGGAAAACCATTAACTATCCCTAATTTGACTAATTCCCGAATAAAGCCACCTGCCCAATGATTACCAATATCGGTTAATTCAATAGTGGGAGTTGGTGTTGGTGTCGGAGTTGGTGTGGGAGTTGGTGTTGGCGTTGGCGTTGGTGTGGGAGTTGGCGTTGGTGTTGGTGTGGGAGTTGGCGTTGGTGTTGGTGTGGGAGTTGGCGTTGGCGTTGGCGTTGGCGTTGGCGTTGGTGTGGGAGTTGGCGTTGGCGTTGGCGTTGGCGTTGGCGTTGGCGTTGGTGTGGGCGTTGGAGTTGGTGTCGGAGTTGGTGTCGGAGTTGGTGTGGGAACCGAACTATCTGCAAACTCTATGTTTCCTGTAACTTTAGACGCATTTATTTTATTTCCCACAGAAACCAGCTTATTGGAACTGGCATTTTGCAAATCGAATTTACCGTTATTTTGTAGAGTATTCCCTCCTGGATTATTGGTACTGCCGATATCTGGTAAGGCAGTTCCAATCACTGTAATCCCATCGTCAGTGTTATTTTCGCTGACATTGTTACGCAATACAGGGCGAGTACTCCCAGAGATGACAATTCCAGAACGGTTTTCCGAAAGTTTGTTATCTCGAAGTATGGGTGATGCAGTATCACTAATGGCGATGCCAAAACCTGTTTTGACACAGGTATTACCTTGAATTTGACCTTTGGAATTTTTAGCGATCGCAATTCCATTGGCTGCATTCTCTCTGAATACATTATTTAGAATAACTGGGTTAGCGTCACCTGTAGTAAATACTCCCTCCCGCTTACAGTTGATGAAGGTGCTATTGGCAACAGTCGGAGCCGTTGATTCAATCCAGACACCACTACCACGGCTAGCCGAATTTGTTACAGTCACCCCCCGTAATTCAGCTTTGTCTGACAGCACAAATGTGACATTTTGACCAGCAAAAGTACGGCTCAGGTAGTTACCACTCCCTTCAATCAAAATACCATTACCAATGTTTGTTTCATCACCCACTACTGTCACACCCGATGGAACAGTTAGCGGAAATATTTCACCGCTAACAGCATTGTAATTACCATTTGCTAGTTGAATTTTGGTTTTATCTGTAGCAACCTTAAGGGCTTGAGTAATAGTTTTGAACGGGGCTTGTTGGCTACCAACGTTGGTATCACTACCTGATACTGGATTTACATAAAAAGTCTGAGCCATATTTATACTTCCAAAAAATACATAGCTATCCTAACGCTAACCATGAAACTGGGTAGCGGTTGATGCATTAAGTAACTTAAAGTACTTCTCACTGAAAAGTTAAAAAATTATGCCAAGACAAAAGTCATTACATTAATTTAAGTTAATATTTTATACATAATATTAAGTAATTTTAGAGAATATCACCCAAGCAAATTGAAAGGTTTACGCCGACTGGATATTTTAATAGAATAATCTCATCAAAAGATTCGCAGAAACATCAATGGACTGGATTACGCTACTGCGATCGCTACAGTCTGATTTTATTAAAAGGTTAACATCTGGTTGTTTGCTCCATTGTGAAACAGAAGGTCAACATAGTGAATTAACTATAATCTCTGGAGAGAGACTAAAGGCACTACGAGAATTTTGCTGGTTGATGGCTGAGAAATATAAGCGTGTTTCGCCAGTCCGTGACGTTTTTATCAGCTATCTCAAAGGTAAATTGGGTGAGGAAGTTGTCAAAGAACGTTTAGCAGATTTTATTACCGAAGTCGATTATGAAAAGCGATTCGGCGGCGATGGCAATATAGATTTTACCTTGACTTCTGACCCATCTATTGGTATAGAAGTTAAATCTCGTCACGGTAATATTGATAGAGTTAGATGGTCAGTTAGTTCTGAAGAAGTTGAAAAAAATGCAGTTGTAGTTTGCATTTTTATTCAAGAAGATGTGAGTGAAGCACAATCTCAGTATCACCTTTTTTTGGCTGGCTTTCTGCCAACCCGGATGATTAAATTAAAGACTGGTAAAATTTCCTTTGGGATAGACCAATTACTGTATGGTGGTGGCTTACTTTGTTATTTAGAACAGTTACAATCTTCTCTAAATAACTCTTTTCGGCAACAACCATCAATTTACAAATATCTTCCGAAACCGGAAATTTTATCTAAACCAGCTAATAATCAGTTGCTAAAATCTTTTTTTCAACCTGAATATAGTAATGAAGATTTAAATACACTTTATGTAAAATTAGGAGATGAATGTTTTGAGAAAGGAGAATATCCCAATGCGATCGCTAACTATACTAAAGCGTTAAAAGTAAAGTCTAGCGATATTGATTTATATTATAAACGAGGTTTAGCTCATTATCAACTAGGAGATTATGAAGCTGCGATCGCAGATTATTCTCAGGCAATCTATATAAATATTCATGATGCCAAATCTTACAATAAACGAGGATTAGCTCTATCTCAACTGGGGCGATTAGAAGAAGCAATTAATGATTATACAGAGGCTATCAGAATTAACCCTAATGTTGCTGTTGCTTATAAAAACCGGGCTGAAGCTCGTTCTCATGTAGGAGATAACCAAGGAGCAATTGAAGATTATACCCAGGCGATTAAAATTAACCCTCATTATGCTGATGCTTATAAAAATCGTGGAATTGCTCGTTATTTATTAGGTTCTCAGTCGGTATTTCCCCAAGCAATCAAGATTAATCCTCAAGATGCCATAGCTTATAAAAAACGTGGTAATGCTCGTTCTGATTTAGGAGATTTTGAAGGAGCAATTGAAGATTATACTCAGTCAATTCAGATTAATCCTAATTATGCCGATGCTTACTACAACCGTGGTAATGCTCGTTCTGATTTAGGAGATTTTCAGGGAGCAATTGAAGATTATACTCAAGCAATCCAGATTAATTCAAATTATGCCGATGCTTATTACAATCGTGGCAATATCCGTTTAGAAGTAGCAGATAAACAGGGAGCAATTGAAGATTTTCAAAAAGCGGCCGACATCTATCGGAAAGAGGGTAAACTAGAAGCGCTCAAAGATACACGAGAAAGAATATTAGATTTAGAAATCGAA
The DNA here is from genome assembly GCF_002245985.1 of Nostoc sp. 'Peltigera membranacea cyanobiont' 232. NCBI lineage: Bacteria > Bacillati > Cyanobacteriota > Cyanophyceae > Nostocales > Nostocaceae > Nostoc > Nostoc sp. 'Peltigera membranacea cyanobiont' 232. The sequence goes on along the minus strand of NZ_NOLK01000160.1, from coordinate 8,892 downwards.
GAATCATTAGATATTTTAAAATTCTAGGCAATTAATTTATTGTAGAGACGGCGATTCATCGCGTCTCTTGCCTTAACGATAAATTCAGATACCCGACTTCTTTAAGAAGCCGGGTATCTAATGGATTCGCTTACTTAACTCAAAAAATCGTTCCAGTTTCTTTCAAATAAACCCGTGTAAATGGTTCATCTTCAGCCAAAGTGTAATCTTCAATCAACCCTTTACGACGGACAGAGATACTGTTACCTTTTCTAATTACCACAGTAGAGCTATCAAAGACATCCCGCGCCAGGATCATTTCAGTTTCGGTGGGATTATCCAAAACGACGATATTACTACTCAGGTAAAACATCCCGTCTTCATCTAAGATTTCTTCTGCATATTCGGCAATTAGCAAATCAAGTTTGGGATGGCGCAGCAAAGTTTGGACGTTGCTATTGTAGTTTTTGCTTAATACTTTTTTCGAGCGATTCACAAAAACTGCATCACGACAAACGGCCCCTACTGTCAAGTCGGGATGTTGCAAAAGGATATGGTCAATGGTTTCTTGCAGTTCTTCGACTGAGATTTTATTAAAGGTAATAATCGGTATCCTCGCATCTGTACCCGACTCAAAAAAGGTTTCTAAAATATGAGAAGGTACATCAACACTTTCACCTTCAGAAGGTTTAAGATGCATTAAAACTCCCGGTGCAGCATTGATTTCTAGGATAGCGAAGTTACTCGATTTCCAAGATTCTGCGAGACTTTTGGTAATGACATCAATCCCCAGACAAGTCAGTTGAAAGTGTTGGGCAATATCTTGCGCCAAGATAATATTGTCAGCATGAACTGTCTGGGTTGCATCAATGCTCATACCTCCGGCTGAAAGATTGGCAACTTTACGCAGATAAACAGTGCGTCCTTTTTCAATTACACTGTCTAATGATAAACGCTGTTCCTCTAAGTAAAGTTCCATCGCTTCATCAACCTGAATTTTACTCATAGGTGAGGTAGGCGTGTCTAAACGTGCGGGTTTGCGGTTCTCTAGACGGATTAATTCTGCAAGCGTTAAGTAGCCATCACCAACAACCGATGCTGGACGACGTTCTGTGGCGGCGACAAATCTGCCATTGACACACAACATGCGAAAATCCGATCCAGAAATACTTTTTTCAACAATTATCCGAGTTAGTTGATCTTCAGGAATCGCTGCTAATGCCCTATGATAAGCAGATTCCACTTCTTTTGAGTCTTGTACGTCAGCCGTAACGCCAATTCCTTTGTGACCTACCACTGGCTTAACCGCCACTGGGTAGCCAATTTTTCTTGCCGTGGCCAAGGCTTCTTTTTCAGTAAAGACGATATCGCCTTCAGGGACTGGGAAACCCAAGGTTTTTAAAAATGCCTTGCAGTCATCCTTACGGGTGGTGAACTCCGAATCTAAATGACTATCACAGTTAAATGTTGTCGCTACTCCCCGGACATGTTTTTTTCCAAAGCCGTATTGCATTAATCCTTCTTCCCACAAATAAAAGGCGGGAATACCTTTTTCGTAGGCTGTTCGCAATAGAGCGTAGACCGTCGGGCCACCATAGACGGATGCGCGGAATCTATTTTGCAGCCTCACTAGCTGCTCATCAAAGTTAAAGTCCTCGTCTTGAGTAACGGCTTCAAACCAATCCCAAACAAAATAAGCTACTTCTCTAGTTGTGCGTTCGTGTAGTGATTGGACGCTAATTCGCAGGAAGTCTGGATATGGTTTAACACTCCAATGGTTAAGGTGCAAATCCATGTCTAGTTTTCCGACTTCGGACACAACTTGGGCAAACAGATGGGCATGGGATTCGTAGCTTTGGCTGCCCAGATTTGGATAGCGATCGCCTATGCTTGCAATATAATCTTCAATGGGCAAAGGCTCTCTAGAGTCAATTAGAGCAAAGTCAAATACTAGCGCCCCTGTATCTAAATAGGGGTTGGGCCCAATGTAATGCTTGAAGTTGAAAATATCGAATACATCCGTTCTTCTAGCATTAATGCGGACTAAATCACTGCTTTTTTGTAGAACCATTGATTACGAACCTTTGGCTAAACACCCTGAAATTTATATGCTGAATTATCGTTACTCAGACTTATTGATTGTAGGTTGCTTCACATTCATTCTAGAGAGTGATGGCAAAGCCATTGATCTAATCAGAACCTACATTAAGCCTATTAGTAAGCATTTTTAACTATCTCAAGGCATAATTAAATCCCCCTTCCTAAGCCAAGATAGTCACTTCATCCTCATGAATAGTCAAAGATATAACCTTTGAAAGGTGCAATACCCATCACCGAGGTTGTATAAGTAGATATGTGGTATTGAAAAGACAGCAAAGTATGAATAGCACACAAGCTGCTCTAAGAGATGAAATTCGAGAACTTGCTGAGGAAGCTTTTCACCAAAAGCTGATCTCTGGACATGGTGATGGGCCAGACTCAAATGAGTATCAAATTGTCTATCAAGGCAAACCTAGGCATCTCCCACTAGAACAAGCACGTTTTTTCTTGACTAACTTGCTCTACAGAAGTCGCATTCATTAGGACTCATAATCAGATATCTAATTGCACCCAGCTAGGGTTAATACCAACAATTACAAAATAAATTTTCAATCGGCAATTAGCAACATAGTCAACAACGCCTCTAGAAGATATTTATAGAGGCAGTTGCTCTTGGGTTTTTATTTAGTCAAGGAAAATTAATTTTGAGGGGGAGCTATTTTCTATGTACTTTTTCTGAAAAATCTTTTGGTCTAATTGCGATGTCTAACGACAAGCCGCTGACGCTCCTTCTCTGCGAGACGCTACGCGAACGTCGCTACCGCTTCGCTAATGCGTCTACACAAATTTTGATACTACCTTCTATCAGGTAATCTACCATAGGGATGATTTGATAGTTGAGTATGTCATGGTTTAGTGAAATTTATTAACTCACATCAGGGGGCATCATGGTGGAAAGTAATCCCAAACGGCAGCTAGTAATTATTGGGGGAGCTGAAGATAAGGAAGGGGATTGCCAAATTCTGCGGGACTTTGTGCGACGCGCTGGCGGTACGAAAGCATACATTGCGATTATGACGGCGGCGACAGAATTACCAAGAGAAGTTGGAGAAAATTATATTAGAGTATTTGAGCGGTTGGGAGCTGAGAATGTTCGCATTCTTGATACAGAAACCCGCGAAGACGCATCTTCATCTACCGCATTGGAAGCAATTAATAAAGCAACTGGGATATTTTTTACCGGCGGAGACCAAGCTCGCATCACCAACATCCTCAAGGATACCGAAATCGATGTGGCGATTCATAAACGGTTTGGGGAAGGTATAGTTATCGCAGGCACAAGTGCCGGAGCGGCCGTGATGCCAGATAAAATGATCGTGGAAGGTGATTCGCAGACACATCCTCGAATTGAAACTGTCGAAATGGGCCCTGGTCTAGGCTTTTTACCAGGGGTGGTAATTGACCAGCATTTTTCCCAACGCGGACGCTTGGGACGCTTAATTTCAGCTTTAATACTAGAACCTGCTGTTTTGGGGTTCGGTATTGACGAAAATACCGCTATGGTCGTCACAGATAACCAAATTGAAGTGATTGGTGAGGGTGCGGTGACTATTGTTGATGAATCAGAGGCTACATACAACAATATGGGCGAAATTTTGAAGGATGAGTCTTTGGCGATTTTCGGAGCAAAGCTTCATATCTTGCCACATGGCTTCAAATTTGACTTGAAAACCCGCCAACCCATCCCTGGTAATCGCTCTGTGGCAAATCTCCCTGTATCTGTTGCTTAAATCAACACCCAATTTTTAATAGGTTTGATAATTAATACTTGTAGATTAGTGACATTTATCTTTTAAATATCCTTCCAAATACTTTCAGGAATAGGGGACATAGCCCCTCTTTTTTAGAGTAAAGGGAGGATTTATTATTATATATAGGACTTAAGCAAAAAGGCAGTGAAAACCTTGATTTACCGTAGGGACAACACCTGATGAAAGATATCTTCTGCTTTTGGGAACACTAGATTTAACCACCAGACTTAACAGGAAGGGGGTGATGCCTAAAGGCGAATGGAATAACAGAGCGAAAAATACAATTACCCATAACATACCTAAAACCAGTGAAGCGTAATACAATTACCCATGAATTTGACTCTGGTTCACAAGCAGAAATAGTACCTCCACAGGAAAGTGATGACAATTTATCGGAAGCGTCCAAGCTACTACGGCAAGGAATTAAACAGCAGCAAACTGGTGAATTAATCGCGGCCCTGAAGTCTTTACAACAATCCTTGGGGCTATTTCAGGCAGTTGGGGATTTGCAAAAACAGGCACAGGCGCTTTCTTTTTTAGGATTGGTAACTTACAGCGCCGGAGATTATAAGGGTGCTATCTCTTACTCAGAGGAGTGTTTGTCTTTGCTCAATAACACCTCAGATTTAGTATTGCAAATGCAAGCACTTTCCCATTTAGGCAATTCATACCGTCACCTGAATGACCATAATAAGGCTATTGAGTTTCTGCAAAAGTGTTTGAAAATAACGCAACAGCTGCAAGACAAACGGAGTCAAGTGGCGGCACTGAATAATTTGGGATTGGTATATAAAGCTTTGAGCAACTTTACACAGGCTATTGAGTATCAGCAGCAAAGCCTAGAGATTGTGCGGGAACTCAAAGATAACTGGGGCGAGGAACAGGTACTCAAAAATTTGGGTAATGCTTGGTATGCTTTGAATAATTACCCAAAAGCGATCGCCTATTATGAACAGTGTGTAGTACTGGCACGCTCCTTAAAAAATGTTCGCAGTGCTTTGCAGGTGCTAAAGAATCTAGGGAATGCTTGTTATGCTTTAGGTGATTATCCTAAAGCCATTAAGTATTATGAAGATCGGTTGGAATTAGCTAGAGAGATTCAAGACAAGCGTAGCGAAGAACAGTCTTTAGGTAGTTTAGGAGTTGCTTGTGAAGCTTTGGGTGACTATAACAAAGCAATTACATATTATGAACAACGTTTGTTGTTAGCTAGGAATATCAAAGACCGTCGCAGTGAAGAAGAAGCTCTCGATCGTCTGAAAGTCGCTTGCTACGCTTTGGGTGATTATGCCAAAGCTATGCAATACCAACAAGGAACATCTCCAAATAGTTAAAAAGCAAGAGAAGGAAACAATTCCAAATTACTCGCACAGATCCATTCACTCCATTGTATTTTGTTGCTGGAGATATCTGAGAACTTCTAATATATCAACTTGGGGAAATTGGGCGTAAAAATTACTTACACTCCAGAAGGGTTCTGGTGTTTCCAAGACAATTGTGCGATCGCCCCACTGTTCTAACCAAGGTAGCAATTTTTGTGGCGCTACTGGAGTACACAGCCAAACTGCTGCTGGCGAAAGCGTTTTGATGGCAGTTGCCGCTACTGCTATTGTCATACCTGTAGCAATGCCATCATCAACTAAAATGACCGTAGCATTCTCGGCATTTACCTGCGGACAAGCAGTAATTAATTGAGCTTCAAGAGACTTAGCTTGGTTGATGGCTTTATTTAAAGCGACTTCCCGCAATCGGGTATCATGTTGAGGGCGAAATAGCTTTTGATTGCTCCAAAGAACATTTCCAGAAGTAGTGACTGCACCAATAGCTAACTCTGGGTTTTCTGGATGGCTAATCTTTTTGGCTACGACGATTGTCAACGGACAATCCAAAAGACGTGCTATTGGTGCTGCAACTGGTACACCCCCTCTTGGCAAAGCATAAACAATTGGTACAGGCTTTACCCCAGAATCAATAGTTTGCTGAGTCAAAACATCATGAATCACTTGCGCCAATAATTCACCCGCATGGGTGCGATCGGCGAAAAATGGGGTATGTGACATGGTTTCCCCCAGCATCTTAGGACGGCACTGCTTTTATCATGACTGAATTTTGTCTCAAATTAACTGATACAATAAGATTTGTATAAAAAATAAGTATTCAGCAAAAGTCTATTTATTCTGATAAATCTCCAATCAGAGCAGTATTTAACTCAGATAAGACAGATGGCGCTGATGCCAAAATCCTAATTTTCATGAGCAGCGAAACCCAACTTAGCCTCTTCGACGACTCAAACTTTAACCAACGAGAACTGATTCCCACAGACGCGAAAATTGCGATCGCTCCCGGAACTTATTCTGACATAACGGAGTTGACACAGGATTGCGATCGTTGCCACCGTTGTCCATTGGGAGACACTCGCACTCATGCTGTTGTCGGACGCGGTAATCTCAAAGCACCAATTATGGTTATAGGAGAAGCACCTGGTCAAAATGAAGATGAAACCGGTTTACCATTTGTAGGCAGATCGGGGCAGTTACTAGAGAAAATTTTGGCATCTGTAAATCTGACTACTGAGCATGATGTATACATTGCTAATATAAATAAATGTCGCCCACCAGATAATAGAGTTCCTACTCCAACAGAAGTGGCGGCTTGTCTACCTTACTTACTAGAACAAATTCGCCTAGTTGACCCTAAAATAATTTTGTTAACAGGTGCAACTGCTGTCAAAAGCATCACTGGTGATAAGCGAGGAATTACGAAAATTCGCGGGCAGTGGCTGGAGTGGGAAGGACGTTTATGTATGCCAATTTTTCATCCTTCATACTTGCTGCGTAACCCTTCTAAAGAAAAAGGTGCGCCTAAATGGTTGATGTGGCAGGATATCCAGACAGTGCGGGCCAAGTTAGACGAAATTCAAAATAACAGCTAATTTGGTGGAATTATCCAAAATAAATACAAACTACAACTGCATTTTTTTTAGCTTATGTCTTACAATATGCCAGAGCTTTGACTATTAGCTCTGCCATGATTACCCAAAGATTCTCTTCTGATAACTTTCCTTCAAACGGAAGTTCAAAGTTTGACGGTGGATTTTGATTTTTCTCCTCTTCTCTGTACATAGTTGCTAATAATACTAAATGTACTGATGACGAATGGCGATCCAAGGCTTTTGGGTCATTCTAGATTGTTTTCTTGCACCTGACAAGGTTTTTCTAGTCTGATAATCCATAGCTATTACCTTTTTTTATTTTTTCAGCAAGCCCTAATTATGCGAACTTGATATTAGCATGGAGAGTAAGGCACCAAACCCTCGATAATGGTGCGTTACGAACTGCGTTCTAACACACCCTACAATACCTAATTTTGTTCAAAAATCAAATATGATTTTTATAGAATTGGAATATAGCTAGCATTACAGCTTCTAAGCAATAAATATCGTTATGAGTAGCGTAGTCTTATTATTAATTGGTTTAGGAACTTCTTTCTTCGCTTGGAGAAGTAAAGACGAAATTCATCGAATTGCGGCTATGTTAGCTGGAACAATTTCTCTAGTTTGGGGGTTTTCTTTAGCTCCCGTGTCATTTCAATTGGTATTTGAAATCATCTCAGTTTTAGCGGCTTTCTTTGTTTGTATGCGTTGTTTGGGTTGTGGTTTTAACCGAGATTGATTTTTAACTTGATAACGTATTAGCTTTCTGACTTCTTCAGGAGACAGATTTAGTAATTTAGCAGTCATCGCTTCTATATGTACTAAAACAAAAAATAGCACAGCAAGCATCGGAGAAAAATATGCACGTGGATGCTATAATGTCATACAATAATTACATGTATCAAGTAATTGATTCACTGCCAGATGCTTTATTAGTAACCAGTAACGTAGGAAAGATAAAAAAACTAAATAATGCAGCTCAACAATTATTTGGTTTTAGTGAAGAAGAATTAATTAATCAGCCAATATCAAGAATAATTGATGACGATCAAGTATTAATAGAAGCCATTTATCAACATTCTTATTTTAGGCAAAACTTCCAGAACTTCGAGGTAGTTTGTCGAACTAAAACTAGAGAAAAGCGGTTGATTGCTTTTTCTTGTTCAGTAATTCCGAAAAAAATCAAAGGATTAGAAGATATTGTCTACATTGGTCGAGATATTACTGCTCGACAACATCGAGAACAGCGTACAAGTACCCAGTATGCTATCACTCGGATATTATCAGAATCCCAGAGTGTAAAGCAGGCAATTCCGCAAATTTTGCAGTCGATTTGTCAAAACTTAGGATGGGATTTAGGCGAACTTTGGACACCAAGTCAATATATTGGCACATCGGTACATGAACACAGCCTCAATACAGTACTAAGGTGTGTAGAAATTTGGTCAAGTCGAGTAATTTCTGTGCGAGAGTTTAAAGCAATCACCTGGCAAACTACTTATACACCAAGTGTTGGCTTACCTGGTCGAATTTGGATTAGACGTTTACCCCTTTGGATTCAAGATATTACAGAAGATGGAGATAAAAGGCGATCGCAACCTGCGGCTGAAGCTGGATTGCACGCAGCTTTTGGTTTCCCCATTTTAGACGATAGTGAAATCTTAGGAGTGATGGTTTTCTTTAGCCGGGACGTACAACTAAAAGATAAAGAACTATTGCAAATGATGGGTTCTATTGGTAGTCAAATTGCCCAGTTTATCAAACGCAAACAAGCAGAAAATGCTTTTAATACTGAGAATAACCAAAACCTCAACCTCCGTATCGGCATTCCTCGCGGTTCTGTAGTGGCGAGAGTAATTGACCTCAACAAATTTACTTACGATCTTTGGGGAGACACGATAAACATCGCTAGCTGCATGGAATCCCAAGGTATTGTTGGTAAAATACAGGTTACAGAAAATACTTATAAGTCTTTGCGTAATGAATTTTTATTTGAAAAGCGGGGGGAAATCGAAGTTCAAGGTAAAGGGAAAATGACAACTTATTTTTTAATTGGACAAAAGGGATGAGGGGCATTGGGCATGAGGCATTGGGCATTAGTTATTTCTCCCCTGCTCCCCCTGCCTCCCC